>JBLNEL010000425.1:0-5898 GCA_050262615.1 Bacillota bacterium | reverse complement strand
ATATCTTACCGACAGTCACATATGACCTTTATTAATATTAGGACGTTATAGAATTCCATCTTATTATTCCTTCAATAAATATTATTATGGAAGGAAATAACGTCCTATTATATCCTATTTTTTATGACCTATTTTTTCTAAACTGTAGTTACCTAATAATGTTTAAGTATTACCTGCTTTTGGCGTGATTCATGATATTCATATAGAAAACAAAAAAAGCCCTGAATGTTAATTCCAGGGCTTTTTGTTAAAGTGACTAATAAGTACCGGCAGCCTGCTTTGCTTGAAAGCCAGTCAACCGGAAGATCTTCCTTATTTCATTAAAAGAAGCTTTTTACTGCTTCTGAAATGCTCAGTCTGAATAGTGTAAACATAAACGCCACTTGGCAGTGAAGAAGCATCAAACCTGACCTCATAACTTCCGGCAGGCTTTACCTCATTTACAAGTGAAGCGACTTCATTTCCAAGCATATCATACACCATAAGCTTGACGTTTGAACTTACGGGAACTGAATAGCGGATGGTTGTCGTAGGATTGAACGGGTTCGGGTAGTTCTGCGATAATGAGTAGTCAGTAACTATAATGCTGTTTTCTGATGATTGAACGGATTTCCCAAGATTCTCATCTTTATTGGCAGAATAAGCTGAAGGATCATTCATCAGATTTTCTGCTGTCTCAATTCTGGAGGAAAAATAGAAGTCTGAGACATTGCCTTTTTTAATATCCGTGAGAATCTCCTGAGCTATTCCCATATCTTTCTTTACGTTTATATAGGCAAAAAGCTTTGAGAACTTGGCATCAAGAGCTTCCTGTTCACTTGATGACGAACTGACAGCATTGTCGAACCATGCTACTGCCTTGTCAAACTCACCATTCTGAAGATAGTTGTCTCCAAGCAGTTTCTCCAGATTGGAATTCTTCTTTACTTTTGAGAGTCCTTCCATGTAGCTTAAGATGTCACTCTTGGAATACATGTTCTTTATTCTCATCAGTTCACTAAGGGCAAAGGGCTGATACTTGTCTGAATTTACGAGAGTCTTATACCAGGTGATGGCATCCCCAAGCCTGCCTTCTTTCTCAAGCTTTACGCCAGCAGAAAGATCAACAGGATCTGTTTCCGGAGCAGTCAAAGTCGTTTTTGACAGAGTGGTTTTACTTATAGAGGAATTGTTTGCCATTGCATATTCAGGCCCATAATAGGGCGTCGTCCATGGGTCATCTGCCAACATATTTGCCACGCTCACGGATGAGGTCCCGTCATAATAGACCTTGGGATTATAGCCCTCCCAGTAGTTATACTGGGCAACAAGAATTCCGCTCTGATAGGCGTAGGCATCATAGCTTCTGCTGGGGTGAATTGTATTATACGCAGTATTGTAGTTCAATTGTCCGGCCGAAAGAAAGCCTCCCCATGCAGCGCACATTGCCGTATTATTATCTGTAAATTTGTTATTCGGATAAAACATGCTCCAAACTTTATCACTAAAAAAGGCGGTTGCGCTTCCGATGTAAACCCCATAATCACATCCCGAAATGTCGTTGTGAGCTATAAATCCGGTAGTACTGTTCATTAGATGAATGCCCTGACCGGAATGATTGGTTTTTGTGATCGTATTGTGAGTAATAACAGGGTAAAAACCTGAAGCTTCCCCGTAGATTCCGTTCTGCTGAGGATTAATAATCTGGTTACTATCTATCAGTACAGTAGCCTTATAGATATAAATCCCGTTATAGAAATCTTTCAGCAAGCAGTTTGAAATAGTGACTTTAGCGGAATTCATGACGCGGATTTCGTTACCGTTATATAAATTCACATTGCTTAAGGTAGATCCTGCTACGCCATACCTGTCAAAGATAAGATTTCCCCAGCGGCCTGAGGTGCCGTTCCTCTGGAAGTTGATTTTATTAGTTGGGGTACCGTTAACTACTAAGTCGCCGTTAATAGTCATAGAATTCCCGCTTTGCAGATAAACAGTTGTTCCAGCATTAAAATATATTGTAGTTCCACTTGCAATTGTAATCGGCCAATCAAAGTACATTGGGCCGGAAAAACTTTCGTTTCTTATCAGATAACCGCCAACGAAAGATGCACCGACAATGTCATTATATGATAAAATTCTTGGATCCCAATCTACGCCATATATACTCATTGTTTCATGTGCACCATAGTCCGCATGACCTAACCCAATTGAATGTCCGAGCTCGTGAGTCAGACAGCCTCTAATTTCATGAGGATTATAAATTTCTGTAGGAGCTACCCATACCTTATTTTTTCCGTTCATTAATATATCGGCTTCAATAAGTTCATTTTTAGAATTGACTTTTATTATAGTGAGTCCCCCAGCGTTCGGGTTTGAATATAAAGGACCGCCTGAGGCCCAAGCTCTGTCGCCATCTTCCGCCCAATGAATTACATTAATCCCATCTTCACCCCATGATAAACTTGGATTATATCCATAATAACTGAGAGATATATTTTTTGTACTTATACTTCCCCAAGCATCTATTGATTTCTGTGTCTCTTGCTGGGTTAATTCAAGGGAGAGCCCATCCCCAGCAGAACTTGTCAAATAATAGCCATGCGATGAACCTGGAGCCCAGTGAGCAATACCTGCATCCCCTATTGAGGCGCTTAAGCTATTCACACTGTAAGTATAATAATTTGGCGAGACAAGTATAAAATGTTCAGCTTTTATCAGCAAAATTGGGAATAATAAAATAAGTAGCGCAGAGAAAAATAGATTCTTTTTCATGGAGAGCCTCTACCATTTATAAATGTTTTGTTATTTGTTGAATAAAATTATCTAAGCTGAAAGATTTTCCATGTGAAAAATCCAGACTTTCACCCGAATCATCCAAAACAAATCGGGTAAAACCAGAATCCCTTTTTACTTTCTTTTCATTTTTCTCTTCTATAATATCAAACTTTCCCTGAGAAAAACCCACAATTCTGTGATTTTCAATTTTGCCGGTTTTTGTTGATTTTTTTTCTTCAAAGAAATAAACAGAGCTTGTGTTTTCCTGAAAAGATGGTCCTCCCACAATTAATGTGGTTATACCATCAATCGTTCCTCCATAAGTTTTGATTTTTATTTCTTCGTTTGTCTTAAATTTACCCTTAATTTTTTTCGTTACTTTTAGTGTGACATCCGTAAAAACATCCTTTTTATCAAAGGAGTAGTAACTATTTTTTGCGACAATTTTAGCAACAACGATGTCTGTACTTTGATTACACATTTCTTTTAGAGTTAATTCTTCATTTTGTGCAAAAACTCTAATTGATTCCAAATGAGAGAGTATTAGAAGAATTAGACAAGATAAGAACACTTTTCGCAACATTATGCCTCCTATGAAGATTGTTTGGTGATGGTATTATTTCAAAGCTCATCTTAACAGAAGAGCCTTTTTTAATTCCGACTTATTTCCGATTTTCAGATTGAACAGATATACTCCGGAAGGAACTTCTTTGCCATAATTGTCCGCACCATCCCATTGCATCTTATATCGTCCTGCAGATATGTGTTCATTAACTAGACATTTAACTTCTTTTCCAAGTAGATTATATACAACTAAAGAAACTTGGGATTCGTTGGGCGTGAAAAATTCAATAGTGGTAGATGGATTGAAAGGATTAGGATAGTTCTGCATAAGCTGAAATGAGCTGACTCCACTTACTTTTTTTTCAATACCCATACTCTTAGGTCTATTTGTAATGATTTGCCCTTCATAGCCCGCAAGATAAAAGTAATTCCCTCCTTTGCAAACTGCCAAAGGCTGAAAGCCTTCCGGCGTTGAGACAATTTTCCAGTTATCACCCTCATCTTCAGTGTAGTGCAGTCTGAGTGTAATTTTATCAGCTCCACGAACATCAGATATTACGGCATAACCCTTTTTACCCCCTATCGGCAGCAAGTCTTCGAATATAAGGAGATATTTTGTTGAATCCGGCAGTTCTACATTCGAGTACCTGTTCCACGAAATTCCGTAATCAATGGATTTCATGAAACCGAATCCTCCGCTCCAGAGAGTGTCTTTACCAGCTCTGTATAGGGCAAAAGTCTGAACCCCGCCAAACTGATTAACCATATTGAGATTTTTTCCTCCGTCTGTAGTTCTGTAAATTTTCATCAGATCCAAGTTGTCCCATCCCTTGCTTCCTATTATGATTCCATTATTGTTATCCTGGAAATTTACATCATAATAAAGTATCCCATCCGACCTGTCGCTTAAGGTATCCCATTTTTCCCCGCCATTTGTTGTATGGAGGAGAATTCCGCCTCTTTTCTTACCATCATCCATTTCACCTGTAACCCAGCCGGTCGAGTCATTAAGAAAGGAAATACCTCTAAGAAGATGGTCATTATCACCGCTATTCTGTTTTATCCAGTGACTCCCTCCGTCTTTAGTGGCAAGAATAAGTCCTTTTTCACCAGTGATGTATCCTGTAGAGCTGCTTGTAAAAAGTATTCTCCTTAAGTCTAATGAATCAACAGGAAGAGTCTGTTCCTGCCAGGATTCACCTCCGTCGGTAGTTCTTGCAAGTTCATACTGTGTCATCGCCCAGCCGTGAAGCGAATCGCTGAAGGTGATTTTCACGAAGCTGGAATTAATATCGGTTTTAATCGTCCTCCACTGGAACTGCGGAGTGATCTGAGCATAAAGCTGGAAACAGAATGCAAATAAGATAGTGATGATGGTTCTAAGTATCATTGATCCACCTGCTATTTAGGTTTATTGTGAAATTATCGAGTTCTTAAAACAAAAACAGGAACTATATAAATTCTGCCTATTATAAATAGACAGTAATAAACTTCATTATAAATGTGCAGGAATCAGCTTACAATTTAAAGAACCTAACTCATTAAGGGACTAACTAAGTTTAATCTTTATCATTGAAGGGCATTAAAATCTGTTGCGAACTCAAGTTAAATAATTCAATCAATTATGTCAATCAGTACTTTTACTGATTATAAAAATAAAAATTAGGTATTTCTACCAATTGATTTTCTCAAAAGAAATATTAAGGGGAACCGTTCAAAATTGCCATTGCTCCCGGAACGCAGAAAAAATATTCCTATACTTATATATGGTGACGAAGAACGTTTTGAGAAAATTTTTTGAAGAATTTATTTTCTTCGGCTGGCAGATTATCCTGAAAAAGTATCTCAGTTAAGGTAAAATGTGCAATATGGAATCCTTCCAAATGACTGGAACGTTCAGATATTTATCCAGATCACTGAAAACTTTAAAGGAAGTGTAAGTTTTACCATCCGAATTAAATTCCTACACCCAACTACCTTTTAAGCAGAGGGTCGGTGGTTCGAAACCACCCGCGCGCACAATAAAAGCCTTGGATTAATCATCCAGGGCTTTTTCATTTTAAAACATGAGAATTATACATTTGAAGTTCTGCGCTTTGAGGCTCTTTTTATAGGATTTTTCTTGATGCCCTTTTCTTTAGGTAATTTCACCGGCATATCTTTTGTGCTGGATTCATTATCAGCGGAATTATTTCCTACAGCCTGTGTGGCTGGACTGGTAGAGGATTCAACCGGCACTAATCTTATTTCAATTTTATGATTAAAAGCTAATCCCAATTCCACCATCTTTTTTGTCGTTAAATTAGGATTCCCCTTTAATATCTTTGATATATAAGCGGCGCTGCAGTTGAGCTTTGCCGATAAAAATTTATTCAGATGCTCAATATTTTCCTTCTGCGAGATTTTAATTAATTCCTCAACAAATCTCAGGTTTGCATCATAAGTCTGAAATTCAACGTCATTCTTAACTTCATCTAATTCATTTAAGAACCAGTCTTTTGCTCCCATCCTTCATCCTTCATGAATTTATTTCCTGCAATACATAAGTTAACCTATAGGTTAAACAATGTCAAGATA
>JBLNEL010000424.1:0-17245 GCA_050262615.1 Bacillota bacterium | reverse complement strand
CTACTCCTACTACACCTGGCAGCCTAACATCCCTGACAGCACTTACGGCGACCCGTTCGGCACTGGTGATCCTGGTATGTATAACCTCGTTACTTCTAAGTACTGGGCTCTGCTGAATTTCGTCAATACAATTCCAACTGGCGTAAAGGATGAACGCTTAGGCAATATGGTACCGGCAAAATTCGCACTGGAACAGAACTACCCGAATCCGTTTAACCCGACAACTACAATCCGCTTTGATGTCGCAAAGAACGGACCTGTTACTCTCAGGGTCTACAATATTGTAGGCCAACTGGTCGGCACGCTAATTAACAGCAGACAATTTTCACCTGGCAAATATGAGGTTACCTGGAACGCCAGCTCGCTTGCAAGCGGAATGTATATCTATACACTTGAAGCAGACGGTGTTATGATTACCAGGAAAATGATGCTGCTTAAGTAGACAGTTCAATTAATATAAGTTCCTATATTCGGCAGGCTGAAAAATGCCTGCCGATTATTTCCCTAATCCTTATTTCCTTAAATCTTATTTCCCTAAACATTATTTACTTAAACCTTATTTCAAAACCTGTTTTCACACCTCTTACTTTTTGACTGCTTATTTATTCAGGCTGCTTATTAGTTCCTGCTTTTTATATGTACTTATTTATTTTCTGATAAATGCAAAACAAATGGAGATAGTTTAGTTTATGAAAGCTGCAATTTTACACGGCGCACATGATTTCCGGATTGAGAACTTATCTGATGATCAGTTACATGATGACGAATGTTTAATAAAGGTCCATGCCTGCGGGGTCTGTCATTCGGAGATTCACCAGTGGGATAAGAAAATTGAAGACCTTAAGTATCCCAGACATATAGGACACGAAGTTTCAGGCGAAATAATCAGCTGCGGCAGAAATGTAAAGCGATTTTCACCAGGAGACCGCGTAGCCGTCTGGACTGATGGCAAAGGTTATGCTGAAAAGGTAATTTCAAAGCCCGACAGAATATTCCCCATTGCTCAGAATATAAGCTATGAACAGGCTATGGCAGAACCGATTGCCTGCTCAACTAATGCCGTTATACGGGCCAACCCTCAGCTTGCTGATACTGTGGCGCTTGTCGGAACAGGTTTTATGGGACTTATAATACTTCAGGAATTGAGACTCAGAGGCTTAAAACAGATAATTGCAATCGACGTGCGTGATGAGATCTTAGAACTTGCAAAAGCCCTTGGAGCTGATATAATATTAAATCCAAAGAATACAGATCCTGTTGCTGAGATTAAAAAACTAACTGATGATAAGGGTGTCGATGTTGCTTTTGAAGTAGGCGGAGTTCAGTCGACACTGGACCTGACAGCTGAGATCTGCCGTATGGAAGGAAAACTTGTTATATTCGGATTTCATCCGGGACCCAGGCAAATAAAAGATCTTGGATACTGGAACTGGATGGCCTTTGATATCATAAATGCACATTTCCGCAATATTAATACAATTTTACACGGAGCACGCGTAGGCATGGATCTCTTAAATGCCGGAAAGATAATTATGGAGCCCCTTATTACAAATACTTTCACATTGGACAAAATTGAGAATGCATTCACAGCGGCAAAGGACAAACCTAAGGGTTTTGTAAAATCCGTAATTGTTATGGATTAAAAAATACATTTACCTGCTTGAATTCTTTTAATACTTTATTCATAGATTCGGCCTGGCACATTGAATTGCGGACAACATCATTCTGAATATAACTGAAGATGCATTACCCCATAAAACTACTTCTAAACCTAAAGACCGGGTTTCACACACTGACTTAAAAGTTAATCACTATTCAAAAAGTTAATCTTTGTTTTAAGGAGCAGCTATTACAAAGGGAATCAAAATGTTTAAGAAGAATTATTATCTAAACTGTTCCCTGTTAGTCATAAGCCTTATGATATTTTTTCAGCTGATTCAATCATCTGCTTTTGCACAAACAGGCGGCAAAATTGTCGGCAAAATAACCGATGCTCAGACTCATGAAGTTCTCCCGGGCGTAACCATAAGAGTCGAAAATACTCAGCTCGGCGGAGTAAGTGACGTCGAAGGAGACTATTACATACTCAATATTCCTCCGGGACACTATAACCTGGTGGCTACAATGGTAGGTTATAAAAATACAGTAAAAACAGGTGTAAACATAAATATAAATCATACAACCCGGGTTGATTTTAATATGGAATCGACTGTCGTGCAGGTCGGCCAGGATGTTGTCGTTACTGCCGAACGACCGCTTGTTGAAAGAGACGAGACTGCAACAAGGCATTATGTTGAAGCAGCCGATATTTCAACAAGACCCACAACTCAGCTTACTGAAATTCTGACAACACTGCCGGGCATTGATCTGAGTGCCACAGGAGAACTTGTTGTAAGACGTGGATCGCTTGATCAGGTAGCTTTTCTGATCGATGGTGTAAGAGCCAGAAACCCGTTGGACTTTCAGCCTTATACGAATATCAATGTAACCTCTATTCAGGAGCTTGAAATAATTACCGGCGGATTTAATGCCGAATATGGAGAAGCTCAGTCAGGTATATTTAATATCGTTACAAAAGACGGGACACCTAATATTACAGGTAATGCTGAGTTCCGTTGGTCCCCTCCAGGACTTAGACATTGGGGAACAGCTTTTTATGACTACTCTTCAGGCAGATACTGGGAAAATACGCATGCTAGACACCTTCAGTGGTGGGTAGACCATCCGGACCAATGGGTTGACCCTAATGGCACTTTGGGCAACGACCCAAAGAGTATATGGACTCCCGAACAGGCATACCAGAACTATATGTCTACTCATCAGCCTTTGACAGATTACACTAATGAAAGTACAACTCAGGAGGAAATATCTATTGGCGGACCTATACCATTATTAAAAGACCTCTACTTTTTTGTCTCCGGCAGATACAGACTTTCTCCTCCTGTTACCGGAAATTCAATACGCAGGCTTGGAAGCTGGTTTGACGGTAATGGTAAAATTACATACCATTTAGGTGATCTGAAATTCATGCTCTCAGGCTTCTACGGACTTAATAATTCTAACGAAGGTATGGAGTCGCTTGATGCCGAATTCATCTCCGGCCATGGACTGGAAAATAAATATGCTTACTATGATTTTCCCGGCTACCCGGAAAACCGCACAGACGGACAAACTCTACAGATGACGCATGTATTAAGTCCAAGTACGTTTTATCTGCTGCAGCTCTCAAGAGTGCACCGCTACAGAAGTCAGTCGACTTTCCCTGGCGATGTTAACGGCTGGGAGACCGGCGTTCCACAGTATGATTACTTGAGAGCTTATGATCAAAACGGCAATCCTGTTGTCGGAGGTTTTAGTAATATTATTGGACTTCATACTACAGGATATTATTACAGAGGTGAAGATAATAACACTGATATGACATTCTCCGGCAGCCTTACAAGCCAGTTAAATAAGTACTGGCAGATCAAAGGCGGCGCTGGTTATACTTACTATACACTGAAACGTTATCAGGAAACAAAAGCATTTAAGGCTATTGAAAGCAATACATACCATCCCTATGAGGGAAATTTGTACTTCCAGAATAAACTGGAATTCTCAGGACTGATAATGAACCTTGGCTTAAGATTCGACTTCTATAATGCCAATGACAAGATATACCTTAATATTTTTGATCCGTTTGATACATATACGGCCGCTAAAGAAGGACGCGCTCCAAATCCAATAACTGAACCTACAAAGACCTATGGACAGCTTTCTCCAAGAATTGGTATATCACATCCTATAAGCGATAGAACGGTACTCCATTTTTCATATGGACACTTTTTCCAGAGAGCCAGTTTTGGTGACTATGGCGAAGGAACTACTGTTTCAGGTATACTTAACACTTATACAGTCGACCCCACTTCTGTTCTTCCTATACCATATAACCTGGGCAACCGTGACTTAAAACCTAGAAAAACTGTTGCCTATGAACTTGGTGTCGAGCATAATTTCGGCGGACTTGTAGCCGATGTTACAGCTTTTTATAAGGACATTACAAAAACAATAAGGACCGTTACAGTTTATACGTATTCAGGCGGACGATATCTTACATCAGGCAATGGTGACTATGGAGATTCCAAAGGAATTGAGTTTTCAATTAATAAACCGCTCTCCGATTACTGGGGATGTTACCTGAACTATTCCTGGAGCACTGGCATTAACGGCCGCTCGGGCGACCCAAGTGTTATTGCTCCTCCGGGATCAACTATTCAGGTCGGAGAGAACTACACGATCGGTGACGTTATCATTTATGACCCGTCCAGGTTAAAATTTGGAGTCACTCTGGTAACTCCTAAGGATTTAGGCCCGCTCGGTGGCATTTTAGGCAATATCCAGTTTTCATTTGATTACCAGGTGTACTATCCTAATGAGAACATCGCAAGTGACGTCTTCGCTGAGGCCGGACGCTCATATACACGCACTGCAAACCGGAATGCGGATATGAGAATCAGAAAAGAGTTTGAACTGTTGGGCTTCCGCCCGGCTGTTTATGTCGAAATACGAAATGTATTTAACGATCAGTGGACAAACCTTGACATCGTAAAATCAGCAGCACCTGAGGATAGGATTCGTTTTATTAATTCAAACTTTACTGCTTTTCCTGCAACAAGCAACAATGGGGCACCATTCCCTGACTTACTCCAGTACAACAATCTCCCCAGAATGGTCACCTTTGGCTTCGCCGTAGGATTTTAATAATTTTTTTTACTTGTGAGCAGAAAAAATGAATAAGAAAAAAATAATTGCGGTTATTACAGTACTTCTTCTGCTGTGCTTGAATATTATATCAACTGCACAGCAGAACTCTGCTGTACACACCAGAGGTAAGCTTTGGGAAACTTTATATAACTGGGGATTTATCGGCGATCCCGGAGCATGGGACTATCTTGAAACAACCGGCGTCGGATTTTATCCCGGATTCCCGGGATTTACTTATCCCCACGACGAACAAGCTGCCAATGGTTTTATTACAGATGCAAACTTTCATAACTTCCGCAGCGGCCCCTGGATTATAGTAAAAGACGTTCAGTACCCGGTCCCGCCTGCTTTTGATCCTGCACCTAAGGATTTTATAATTTATCAATCCTCACTGGCTACAGGCGATAATGGCGTGCTCTCTACTATCCCTCCCTTCCAGACTATTCACAACTTCGTAGGCAGCGCAGATTTTAATCCCCTGTTGCCTGAAGAGGTAAATATCTGTACATACCAGACATCTACCGGTATAACTGTTACGCAGAGATCAATGGCTTGGAGTTTCCCGGGATTCCACGATTTTATTATTTATGATTATACACTGAAGAATACCGGAGATATGGTCGTTTCATCAGTTAACAAAACATTTAATATACCTCAAACACTCAATGAAGTATGGTTCGTTTTCCATAGCGGACTAAAAGTTTCCACTAAAGGAATGCTGAACTTTCATTACAATAGTAACTTTCTTGCCTCAGCAGCTCCTGCAGGAGGTTTCGGCTGGCATCCCGGAAGCGGCTATATGGACTACTATGCAGTTGAAAATGAAGCCGCAGGCGACAGCAATGGGACTTTATATTATTCAAGAAATTATAACGGCGGACGTGAACCTGTGCCATGGGATAATTACGGATTAAAGAAAAACTGGCAGAATGAACTTAAGGTCAGAAAAGACTGGGCACCTGAACTCCAGGATCCTAGCGCATTTGGCTTTGTCTTCCTCTATAGAACACCGCCAAAAGGTGCTCCAAATCAGAATCCCTTCGATGCCGATCCTGCTTATTTCAATATTTATAGTGACGAAATGGATAAGTTCCAGGGTAAGACTGTTGATTTTGAAGGGTTCGGCCTTGGAACATTCACTCCTAAACAAATCTATGATTTTGCACGTCACTCAAAACGTCCGCCTAATCAGGGAAATCTATACTGCTGGTATACTAGTTCTTTTGGACCATATACTATGGCACCGGGTGACTCTATAAGGATCATTCTTGCAGAGGTGGCCGGTGTAATGGACTTGAAACAAGTGGTAATGGGAGACCCTAATCATTATTATCCCGATAGTACTATTGCTGCAATCAGGAAAAATGTTCAGGCAGTCAGAAATGCTGTAAAATGGGGCTTCGGAACTAAAGTAAACGGAATTGATATTGCCGCCGATGTACCCGAAGGTCCGCCGGCACCACAATGCAGGGCTACTAATGCATCTAAAGGCGCTGATACTGCTATTGTTGCAGTTCAATGGGATAAGCTCGCCGAAACTACTAAGATCAACGATGCCTCAGGACAGGCTTTCTATGACGGGGCAGCTGACCTTTCTGGATACAGAATATTCAGAAGCAATGATAAAAGAGGCATTTGGGACCTTGTAACTGATATCCCCAAAGCTCAAATGCAGCAATACTGGAGAGCAGATTTAAATAAATATGAATACCTCGATAGAAGTGTTCAGTTTGGCTTCGAATACTACTATTATGTCCAGGCCTATAATGCTCATCCTAAACAGTGGACAAGTGCAAACGGGAAAAAGGTAAACGGACTTCCTGAACTCTCAAGCGATGACAACAACCGCACACCTCTTGTTGCAGCCCGCTCCGGACCGGTTTCTCTTGCTAATGGCTGGGATGTATATGCAGCTCCTAATCCTTATATCGAAGGAGACCAAAACCATAGCTTTGGTGCTCCTACACCTCAGAAAATAGAATTCAGAAATCTGCCTGAAAAAGCAACTGTTAAAATCTTCAGCCTTTCGGGTGACCTTATAAAAACAATACATCATGGCCCTGATGAAAATGGTAATATGTACGGCAGCACTTCCTGGGATCAGAGAAGTGAGTCCGGACTTTTAGTCGCACCCGGATTATATATTTATGTCGTACAATCAGAGACTGAGGGTTCTTCGGGACAGAAGTTCACAGGGAAACTTATGATCATTAGGTAAAGATGATAAAGCTAAGAATGTTAGCAATGATTATATAGAATAAAAATACTTTTACAGATTTCAGAAAACTTCCGGTTTAAATTAACGGAGGAATTAAGGTGAAAAAAAATATTATATATATAGTAACAGCCGCAGTGTGTATGCTTCTTTTAAGTAACCAGGGCTATGGCCAGTTCAGTAAAGCAGGCAGAACCACTTACCAGTTCCTTAAGATTGGCGTCAGCGCAAGGGCTTCAGGAATGGGCGAGGCTATAATTGCAAATACACAGGATGTTAACAGTGTCTTCTGGAATCCGGCTGCAATAACTCAGATCGAAAACCTCCAGGCTTCGTTTAACTATGTAAAATGGATTGCAGATCTGAACATTATGGCTGGAGCAATAGGTTATAAAATACCCGGAATAGCAACCGTAAGCCTTAACTATATTGGACTTAATTACGGCAATATTCAGGAAGCGCTTGTAGTTCCGCAGGCAGGGAAAGCCGATACACGTACCGGCACTACTTTTTCCGGCAAGGATCTGGCCATCGGGTTTTCTGTTGCACGTGAATTCACCGACAGATTATCTATCGGAGTTAATGTAAAATACCTGCGCGAGGACCTCTATACATTAAGTAATTCAATGTGGAGCCTGGACGTTGGGACTTATTACAACACCGGATGGAAAGGAATCCGTATTGCAATGACTGCTCAAAACTTTTCAAAGCAGGCTCGATGGCTGGATACAAAAGAAGAATCTCAGCAGAGCTATGAACTTCCTCTTTTATTCAGAATCGGTACTTCGATTGACCTGATGGGCGGAACAGACCTGCTCTTAGGCGGAGATCCAACAAGGGGTAAGCTTTCGCTTAATATCGACGCTGTGCACTCAAATGACTATGCTGAACGGCTTAATATAGGCGGCGAATACCTGCTGCTTAATACTCTGGCCTTAAGGGCTGGATACAGGATAAACTATGACGAGGGAAATCTTGGCTTCGGTATAGGAATAAATACTGAACAATTCTCAGGACTCAAACTTCAGCTTGATTATTCATATGTTAAATATGATTTCCTGGATTCTCCGCACAGGTTTACTCTTATGTTTGCCTTTTAACAGAAAGTTGATTCTTGCTTTGAATATTTAAGCACCCGGAATTTTATTAAATTTTAATGGATAAGTATATGAAGAAATCCGGTATACTAAATTCACAGCTTGCAGGGATAGTTGCTTCAATGGGACATACCGATAAACTTGTGATCTGCGACAGCGGGCTTCCTATCCCAAGAGGCGCCGAGGTAGTCGACCTTGCTCTGACAGCAAATATCCCTAAATTTATTGATACATTAAATGTTATTCTTATAGAGTTAAAAGTAGAAGAAGTAATTATTGCCGATGAAATGGAAGAATTGAACAACAGCTTGTATAAACAAATACTTCAACTGTTTTCTGGTGTAAAAATAAAAAGAACATCTCACGAAGAATTCAAAAGACTTACTCATCTCGACAATACTGTTGCATTTGTACGTACGGGTGAGGCTACACCTTATGCCAATATTATACTGAGCTCAGGGGTTGCGTTCTCTTAACTGCAATTTAACCTTCCAGATGATTTTTTTATAGAGTAACTCTCTGTTATAAATATTTTATTTGCTTGCCTGAATAAACAAAGGATTGGAGGAATAGTGCATAATGTAAATGCGGGGAAGACAAAAATTGTCTTTAACGAAGATCCTTTTTCAATTTATGAAATTATTAATGAAGATACCGGTGAACGTTTCTGCTTCAACGGCAGGCAGACTGTTCTGGTCCGTATGCCCGGTCATATTTCAGAACCTGCCATTTTATTTAAACCTCAATACGTTACTTCTGACCCGTCATCTTTCAATTTTTCTCTATCCGATGAAAGCGGACTCTACAGAGCCGACCTTCATGTCTCTCCTTCTGAATATGGAGTAAAATTCAAGCTCAAAACATCAGCACCTGAGCCATTGTGGCTGGTAGAATGGAAACTATCATCTTTTAATTTCGATGAGGTAATTATTCCTGCCCTGGGTGGTCAGATACTTACTAAAGATATGACAACTGATACTACCTTGTCTTATAAGTATCCTTTCTGGTGGAATGCACAGTTTGCAATCGGAACTAAAGTCAATGGCTGTCTGATGCTTCATACAAAAGATAAAGAACCCGACCTGAAAATGTTAAGAGTTACAAAAGGAGAAAAAGACTTTGCTTTGACTCTGGGCTTTGAGGCCAGAGCTCCTTTATCTTTAAACTCTCTGGAGGCTGAATGGTTTATAAATACTTATAAAGGAAGCTGGGAAATTCCCGTCAGCGAACACTCTGCCTGGCTTGAAAAAGAATTCGGACTTACAAGACTGAACCAAAATCCTCATCTGCCTGACTGGGCAAAAAATATTAACTTTATTCTTGAGATATGGGGAATGCGAAAAGACTCTCACCTTCCCCACCATACTTTTGATGAGATGATTGAAAGACTAAATCAATTCAGCCAGATTCATAGACCTGAAGAAACTCTTTTTTATGTGCCGGGATTTGCAGAACATGGGATCGATTCTAATGCACCAGACTATAATCCAGGTGCAAAACTAGGAGGTCAGGAAAAGTTTAAGGAACTTGTAGACAAAGCTCACAGCATGGGATACCATGTTATGATACACACTAATGTGCTTGCTATGACATTTCATCATCCACTCTATTCAAGGTTTCGCGACTTTCAGGTAGTAGACGTCTTTAACCGACTGCAGGGCTGGGCTATGGATATCGATGGAGACTGGCTAAGTGAAGAGTATTTTGCTTATATGAACCCGGGCTACAGGGAATGGGGCGAACATATGATAAAAGTGCTCGGCCGGCTAATTAGCCAATATCAGCTTGACGCAGTATTTTTAGACCAGACCCTTTTGGCTTTTAATATAGCTAAAGGGCCAAACTTCCTTACCGGTATGAGAGACCATATAAAACGTCTGGAGGATGCTTTTCCTGAGGTACTCTTTGCAGGCGAAGGGATTCATGAACAGGTCTTAAGCGTTCTTCCATTTGCACAAATCCACGGCATCGACAGCCTTGCAGATGTTCACGGAATGGAAGGCAAGAAAAGATGGCGGAAAGTACACCCGGTCTCATCATTTTTGTTTAGCAATTACACAAGACTAACTGCTCACCTCTTAACAAAATATCCGACACATCCATTGTTTAAGCTTCAGGAATCTTCTTATAAGCGCTTGAATGTAATTCCTGCGTTATGCCTTTATAACAATAAGCAGAAAATTGACATCCCTGAAGTCCATGAAATGATTAAACGCGCAAAGTCGCTTAAAGTAACAGAGAAAATTAAAACAGTACCAGGGAAAGCTTAAAAATAACAGTTTATAATTAATTGCATTAAAAGAAAACATCCAATGCGATAATAAAATATTACTCAGGGAGGAAACAGATGAAAATTGGATTTTTAACAGCTTGTCTGCCTAAAATAAAACTTGCAGATCTGGTCAGGTGGGCATCTGAGCAGGGTTTCCAGGCTCTTGAGTTTGCTGCATGGCCTGCAAAATCAAGCCGCGATTACCAGGCGCGGCAGATCAATGCAGCAGCTTTCACTAAAGATGATGCACAACGCATTAAAGACACTTTCGCTGAAAGCAATATGTGCATTTCTTCACTGGCATATTATGACAATAATCTGCACCCGAACCCTAATAAAAGAAAAAAATTTCACGACCACCTGCGAAAAGTAATAGATGCAGCTGCACTGCTTGATGTAAATCTTGTCGGCACTTTTGTCGGCGGAAGACCAGACAGAGATCCCGATAAAAATATGAAAGAAATCGGTGAGGTCTTTAGAGAAATATTGAAATACGCTGAAGATAAGGGCGTAAGAGTAATGATTGAAAACTGCCCGATGGAGGGCTGGATGAAGTTTGGCGTACCGGGCAATTATGCTTACTCACCCGAACTTTGGTCAGCATTGTTTAATGAAGTCCCGGGTAATAACTTCGGACTTAACCTTGATCCGTCACACCTGTACTGGCTTGGGATCGATTATCTGAAAGTGGTAAGTGACTTTTCTGCTAAGATCTTCCATGCTCATGCAAAAGATACTGAGATACTTGAGGAAGGTAAATATCAGTACGGAATTTTTTCACGCCAGATACAGCATATACCTTGGAAAAGCGGATGGTGGAGGTATAGAATTCCAGGCTTTGGACAAATTGACTGGAAAGCTTTTATGACTGCACTTAAGGAAAACGGCTATGATTCTGTGCTTTCGATTGAACATGAAGACCCCATTTGGGAAGGTACTGAAGAAAAAATAAAGGAGGGATTAAAACTTGGCTATAATCATCTGTCAGCGTTTGTACAATAACAGGCAGAATAATTGCCCTTGAAATAGGAGTAAAGATAACCCTATATTAGGCCTTCGAAAACGGCAGTCTTTAATGATCATTTAGCAGATATAGACGTAAAGCAGTTTTTCGGAATCTGTGTAAACCACATAATCATTTGAAGGCTCAAGGGCACAGAGCCTGAAACACACAGGAAAAAAATAACATGGCAGAACAGTTTGATCAGATCAATGTCTATTATTGAACTTCAAAATTGTTGTTGGACCTAAATATTTATTGTGGGACAGCTGGCCATTATTAATCATTTAAAGAGAACATAAACAAAACAATTTATTCTTCAGGCTTTGAAGTAATGATCAATTTAGTAGAATATTATTCTGATCATTACTTCATAGCACTTAATTGTTGTGCAGCCCCGGACTATTTTATATAGCGGCTGGTAATCTCAATTTAAATGTGGAGAAATAATGGGCGTGAAAGTTCTGCTTGATACTGATATAGGAACCGATATTGATGATGCTGTATGTTTAGCCTACCTTCTGGAAAATCCGGAATGTGAACTAATGGGAATAACTACTGTAACCGGCGAAGCCGAAAAGCGTGCAAAGCTTGCTAGTGTAATTTGTAAGTTCGCCGGCAGAGATATTCCAATATATCCCGGGTGCAATTCTCCTTTGATAATTCCTCAGGGACAAGCACTGGCCCAGCAGGCATTAACACTTGACCGCTGGCCGCATGAAAAGAATTTTCCAAAGGGCGAGGCAATCGAGTTCATGCGCCGCACTATCCGTAATAACCCGGGAGAAATCGTATTACTTACAATCGCTCCTCTTACAAACATTGGACTTCTGTTTGCCGTTGATCCGGAGATACCATCATTATTAAAAGGATTGGTTATGATGGGGGGATATTTTGAAAGAAATATCGGTGATATAGGACCACTTGAATGGAATATAATGGGTGACTATCATGCATCACATATTGTTTATAATGCCGAGGTTCCAATCCACCGCTCCGTTGGTCTGGATGTAACTACACAGGTTGTTATGTCGCCCGAGGAGTTTACCAGCAGCTTTAATTTCGGGATCTTTACTCCAATACATGATATGGCGCAGTACTGGTTTACAATGTATAACGGAACAACATTCCACGACCCGCTTGCCGCAGCTACAATTTTCGATGAAACTATTTGCGGCTTTAAAAAAGGATATGTTGATATTGAAGTAAATGATCATAACTCGCTTGGTCTTACAAAATGGAATCCGGACCATATTACCCCAAAGCATGAAGTTGCTCTTAGCGTTGATCCGCAGAGATTCTTTGAACATTACATTTCGGTATTTAAATAAAGTTTTACTTCTGCTAATCTTTATTTCATACAGTACTTTTTTCCGGGTATTCCCCTGCAGGTAGAAGCAAAAATGCTTCTTCTGCGGGAATTCTCTAATTTAACTTTCAGGAAAAATTTAACTGCCTCTTTCCCTCAATAATCTTTTTAATTCTTTCAGCATTTTTTCTGTTAATCGCTTCCTCTGCTAAATTCTTTTGAATAGTCCTTTCAATTAAAGCTAATACTTAAACACTTATCGTTGAGCACTATGATTAAGTACATAATATTAACTGAACATTACAATTTGCTTTTAACTAGGTTCTAAACCATTCAATTGTTATAGTCTAAACGATAGCTTATATTCTAATGATCTTCAGCTGTATAGGTTAATTAATACGAAGGGAATTATAAATGATAATTGGAAACGGCATTAATAAATATGAATGGATAGATAACTGGGCAAGAATTCCTGAGAGTGAAACCGGGAAACTAAATGGCCGTACACATGGAATTGCAGTAAGCCAATCCGGTAAAGTTATTGTGTTTCATCAGGCTGATCCGGCATTACTGGTGTTTAATGATGACGGTTCTTTATATTCTGCATGGGGAAGCAGATTTTCAGGAGCCCATGGCCTGACGCTGGTTAAAGAAGGAGAAAGAGAATTTATCTGGATCACCGATGAATTCTCAGGTGAAGTTGCAGAATTAAGTCTGACTGGAGAGACTGTAATGCTGCTATCAACTCCTCCACATCCGGCTTATTTGACCGGAAAATTTTCACCTACATGGGTAGCTGTAGACGAAGAACGCTTTGGAGGTAACGGAGATATCTGGGTAGCTGACGGATACGGTATGAGCCTGGTTCATAAGTTTAATAAGCGGGGCAGGTATGTTTACACGCTCAGCGGAAAAGAAGGTGAAGCCGGTAGGTTTAACTGCCCTCATTCTGTTTTTATTGACCGGCGCAGAAGCCGGCCCGAACTCTTGATAGCTGACCGGGGCAACAAACGCATTCAGGTCTATGATACTGATGGAAATTATAATCGCAGCTTTGGAGAATCTTATCTCAGCTGCCCATGTTCATTTGTCACTTATGGTGATCAGCTGATAATACCTGAATTAAGCGCAAAACTTACAATTGTTGATATTAATGATCTCCTGGCATGCTACATTGGCGATAACGAACAGACCTGCAGACTGCCCGGCTGGCCTGACCATCCGAATGATCTGCTGACAGAAGGAAAGTTCAACAGCCCGCATTCAGCTGCTGCCGATTACGCCGGCAATATCTATGTAGTCGAATGGATTAAAGGAGGAAGAATTACAAAGCTTCAAAAGCTTTTAGAATAGATTTGGAAAAATTGGAACAGATTTGTTTGAATAACTGAGATTTTAATAAAAAGATATAGGAGAGAAAGAACTATGTCAACTTTGACAACATTCCGGGTTACAGATGAACAAAAAAGAAAATATCAGGAAGATGGTTTTTTTATTTTAGATCAGGTAATTCCTGAACGGAATCTTGAAATACTGCGCTCAGAGTGCAATGAACTTATCGCTGATCAGGACCGCGAAATGGAACGCCAGGGAGTGAACGAACTGAATTTAAGCAGGAAGAACAGCAGATACTTCGTTTTTCTGGCCTATAAGGACAGATCTCAGCTTGGTGAATTTATTTTCAGTGACCTGATGGCAGAAATTTGCAAGGCAACAATCGGCAGCAATGCAATGCTCTTCTGGGAACAATTTGTCGTAAAAGGCACTGAGAAAAAAGGAGGTGAATTCGGCTGGCACCAGGATTCAGGCTATGTTGATAATGTTCATAAACCATATGTAAATGCATGGATTCCTCTTGATGATGTAAATGAGGAAAATGGCACAGTGTACTTACTCCCCTATTCAGTTGCAGGCACACGTGAAAAAGTAGAACATAAACCCTTGCCTGGTTCAAATGACAGGATAGGTTATTTCGGTAAAGATCCTGGCATTGCAGCCATCTGCAAGGCAGGTTCAATTGTAGTTTTTTCCAGTACCGTATTCCACCGTTCAGGTCCAAATCTTACTGGCAAAATGCGCCGGGCTTATGCAATTCAGTATTCACCTGAACCTGTACTTGAAAAAGACGGATCGTTAAAAGGACTGGCAGAAGCTTTTCTGGAAAATGGAAAGAGAGTAAGGTGATTTTGGCAGTAAGTTCTATCAAAAAAAATCTGAGGCTTGAAAATTATTTAATCTGATCTTATCTCTTAGTCTATTTTTATCTCCTAGACTGTTTTTATCTCTTAGACTAATTCTATTCCTTAATCTGATTTTATTTTTTACTTACCCAGCCCCAGTAATCATTGTTTCTGACCAGATAGAAACCGTTGTACTCCCCATATATACTTAGTTTTGTGTTCTCAGGCAGGTATTCGATCAGCACACCGCTGTTTGCAGGTGCATCGAATACCGGTCTCGACCGTTCAAGCCTGGCTAGCGTCTTTAGTGCCGGGGTATGTTCCAGATATTTAGACTCTATAAATCCGCTCGTGTTATCGGGTAATTTCACCTGGTAGTAGTTTGCTGCTGCACTGTAGACCTCGACCGGAGTATTCAATTCCGGATAACTGATAGTCCTTCCTTTTGGATCCGGAGTGTCTTTAATTGCAGCTTTGGATGATTTAACTCTGGCCCAGCTGCCTAAGTAGTTAAGATCAGCTGCAATCTCGGGGGCTTGTTTACTGATATCATTTATGTAAGGATACGGGTCAACAGCTCCTTCGCCGGGAAGATAAATTCCGAAATGAAGATGTGGAGATGTAAACCTTGCATTGCCGGTATTACCTACAAGTCCAAGTACCTCTCCTTCTTTTACAATCTCACCTGGGTTGACTGTCTGTGAATCAAGGTGGGCATAATAAAAATTCTGCCTGTCTGTATTTGTCATCCATACAACCTTTCCGCCTAAACCGCCATTGGTAACGCGGGTTATAATACCATCTGTAACTGCTACAACAGGATTTCTTTTGGGCGCAAAAATATCAACCCCTTCATGCAGGCGTTTTCCACCATCGCGGCCATCACCAAACCTGCTGCCGATGGCTTTGCCGTTCTTTCCCTTTACCGGAAAAGCAAGCGTCGGATGGGTTGTAATTGAAAGTACATAACGCCCGCTGTTCATTAGTTCCGGCTGCACACGCAATAAAAACCTCTGGTTTTCTTCTACGTCTTCACGGATCTCCAACTGGTCTTCTTCTGCATATGCCACTCGTTTAACTGCCCTGCTGCTGCCTGTGCCTGAAACCTTAAAGAGATCCATAAAAACCTGCATTTTATGTATTGAATCTCGTTGAAGATTTATGACAAGTTTTTCACCTCTTTTTACATCAAAATTATAGCTAAGTGCATTTGCCCGGTCTGAGAAAAAATATCCCGATTCCTTCAGCGGCAGCTTTATCCTCAGACTGTCCCTAAGCGTTTTCTCCCCGAGGATCTTCCATTCCCTTCCTAATGCACTCTTAAGCAGACCTGCCTGTTCCAAAGCTTTTTCATATTTTTCGTGCGGACTTTCTTTCTGAACCAGTTCCTTAACTCCCCCGCAGCCGCTAAGAATTAAGGTTACGAACAGTAGAACTAAAATGGATTTTTTCTTTTGAATTTCAAATAATCTCATATACTTATACTTTTTTATCTGGCATGATACATCACTCAAAAACTACGGATAAAAATAAGGATCATTAAAATAAATTACCACCAAAACAATAGCTTTTTAGAAAGTAATTTAATGATCTTATCTTTCCGGTGTGACGTAAAGATTACCCCCCCAGTTTTGCCTTTTTGTTCCTTGTAAATAGAGGAAATTTCAGACTGCGGATTTATTTTTTCATCCGCAGCCTGACAATCAGGAGAATAGAAATAGTGAAGCACTATCGAAATAGAAGAAGAAAAAAAATACACAAAATCCTGAAATATCAGCTTTATAACAGATCCAGGCCTTTAGTTTTCCTTATTTTCCGGTTCACCGGCCATAGGAATTATTTCCGGATGCAGATCCATCGACTTTAGCCGCGACTGAACTTCATCAAAGTAAATTGAATTCATTAGAAAAACTATATCGGGCTTATATTCTTTCAGAAATTCAGGCGAAACGACTTCCTGACCCGTACCTGCAATAAACTTACCATGCTTAAACGGATTAATGTCTACAGCATACTTAATTTCATCTTTTATTCCTAAGGTGGTCAGGAAAGAGACTGCCTTTGAACCTCCACCCCATAGAACTATCTTTTTCCCCGAACTATTTAAGCTCTTTATTTTTTCCATCCATCTCTTGAATCTTTTCCTTATTTCCGAGGAAAAGTAAGAAACAAGCCTGTAGATTTCTTTTACGTCTTCTACAGGCTGTAAAGGAGAAGAAAGACTAGCATTTTCAACCGGCCTGGCTTCTATTACAAGATATTGATCTTCATATACATTGTAGATATCCAGAATATTAAAACCGGCTTTTATAAATAAATTCTTCAGTGATACAGGACTAAAGTATGAACAGTGCTCATAATAGATATCCCAGAATCCAAGGTTTTTTAATACCTTTCTTACATCCGGTATCTGAAAGAATACTGTAGTC
>JBLNEL010000423.1:0-8079 GCA_050262615.1 Bacillota bacterium | reverse complement strand
ATCGAACTTGATGCCTCTTCGGCTGAGGCTGCCTGCTCGGTTGCCCCCTGACTTAACTGCTCGCTTGAACTCGACATCTGCTGACTGCCTGAGGCTACGTTATCTGATGCTGTCTTTACATCAGCAACTACTTCTCTCATTTTTTCAACCATAGTATTCATTGCGTTTGCAAGCTGCCCGATCTCATCTTTCTGATCAATATCAATCTTCTGTGTCAAGTCTCCATCTGAAACCGCTTTTGCAAAACCAACTCCCCGTATTAAAGAATTACTTATCATTCTTGAAATAAAGATCCCTAGTCCAAGTCCTGACAGGATACTTCCAGCCATGAGGATGATCAGGAATATACGACTGTCATAATAAATAACGTCACTTTCATCATATGCCTGCTTACCTCTTTTTTCCTTCAAGTTTGATAATAAAGTCATCTGATCATCTACAATATTAGCTTTGGCTCTTGTATCAACTGTCTCTTTGTGTACTGCATCTGACACATTGGAAAATCCTGAGGCATTTACCATATTAATTAATACACCGACCTCCTTGAGGTAATCTTCAAAACTTTCCATAATTTTCTTATATGCTTCTTTCCCTTCATCAGTTAAAAGAGTCTCTTTTGTCTTTTCCATTAGATCGCGGATGCGGCCTTCATACTTTTTCATATCTCTTAATCTTACATCCCTGTCTGCCTGGTCTTTTGCAAGAATGTAATTCCTTACTGCTCTGTCATAGTAGATAAGATTAATGTTTGCTTCTTTGTTATTACTTAATCCCACCATGTGCCTTGTATAAAGATCATTCAGCATCGTATTTATTGTGTTCATATTACTTAAACCGACAAAGCCTACTACAGCAGTAATAAGAGCAAGAGTAATAAAGGCTGAAAGAAGCTTTGCACTGATCTTTAAATTATAGAACCATTTCATAAAATCCTCGTTATAGTTTTATTTCAGATTTAGTTTTGCGTTTCATTATTTTCTGATACTTCATGTACGAGAGCCAATTCATCGAATGAAAAAACTTTATCAATATTTAGTATTATCAGGAATTTGTCATCTTTTTTTCCCATGCCCTTTATGAATTCTGTGTTGAGTCGTGTGCCGATCTTTGGTGCAGGCTCGATGTCTTTAGGCTCAAGCTCAAAGACCTCCTGAACCGAGTCAACAAGAGCTCCAAGTATTGTTGTCTCTCCTTCTATCCTGACTTCCATAACAACTATACATGTGTTAACTGTTACTTCTGTCTTAAGCATCCCGAACTTCAGTCTCATATCTACCACAGGAACAACACTTCCCCTGAGGTTAATTACTCCGCACATAAAGTCCGGAGTCTGTGGGACTTTTGTTATTTTGATATAATCAAGTATTTCTCTTACCTGAACTACGTCTACAGCAAATATCTCTTCGCTTAGCTTAAATGTCAGATACTGTCTGGTTTCGTTAATTGTTGCGACAGCCATAGTTTTCTCCAGTACTTTTTATATTTGTTTATAATTTTCTTATCTGCTATAATTCACTAATTAGTAATTCACCTGTCAGTAATCCACTTAACCGGAACTTTTTCTTTCAGCATGTCTAAGCAAATATGCTTTCTGCTAGCGCATTAGAGTGAATTACTTTTCTTTTTTTCTTTTATCTCTTCATCGGCTACAATTTTCTGTGTATCAAGAATAAGAGCTACTGTTCCGTTGCCGAGTATTGTGGCACCTGACACATTTTCAACAGCCTTGAACGTCCTGCCCAGATTCTTAAGTACTGTCTGGTGACTTCCAATTACATTATCAACTGCAAAACCTACTTTCATATTGTTAACTGTTGTAATAACAATCTGCTCAATCTGAGGTCTTTGTCCCTGAATACTGAAATTGTCTCTTAAGCGGATATAAGGAATAAACTCACCCCGGATGTTGATTATGTTTCTTCCGTTTGATTTTTTTACATCGATTTCTGAAAGTTCAACACATTCTTCTACTTCTGATAGTGGAAGAATGAAGCATTCTTCAGAAACCTGAACAAGAAGTCCATCAATAATTGCAAGTGTCAGCGGTAGCTTGAGTGTGATAGTTGTACCTTCTGAAGGTTTGCTTTCAACAAGTATTGAACCTCTCAGACTGTCTATTGCCTGCTTTACGACATCCATACCAACGCCCCTGCCCGAGACATTTGTTATCTGCTTTGCCGTAGAGAAGCCGGGAGCAAAAATCAGAGAATATATTTCATTGTCCTTCAGCTCTGTTTCACTGCTTATTAACCCTTTACTGATGGCCTTTTCACGAATCCGTTCGCGGTTTAGGCCCGCACCATCATCAGCTACCTTTATTAGTACATTTCCGCCTGACTGTGAGGCCGATAGTTTTACCTGCCCTGCAAATGGTTTGCCTTTAGCCGACCTCTCTTCAGGCAATTCTATACCGTGGTCAATACTGTTTCTTATGATATGTACAAGCGGGTCATTAAGCTTTTCTATTACTGTTTTGTCAAGCTCAGTTTCAGCTCCTTCGGTTATCAGCTCGACTTCTTTTCCAAGCTCCTGCGAAAGATCTCTTACAAGACGTTTAAATTTGCTGAATGTTGTTCCTATCGTAAGCATTCTGATGTTCAGTGCACTGTCGCGCAATTCCCATGTAAGCCTTTCTACCTCTTCTGCTATTTCTGCAAGCTCAGGCAGTTGTGCCTTGGTTGCTGTCTGTGAAAGACGCGCCTGAACTGTAACAAGTTCACCTACAAGATTTACCAGGTTATCAAGTTTTTCTGCACTTACTCTGATATTCGAAACTGCTTCAGATTCTGTGTGCTTTTCTTCTTTTGGTGTTTGTTTCTTTACTTGTCTTGATTGCCTGTCAGCTGCCTTTTTTGATCTATATTCCTCAATAAGACTCCTAAGCAGATATTGTTTATTTAAGCCTTGGTGGTTTTCGTTGTAAGAAGTGCTTATGAATTCAAAAAATTCCTGTGCATCTGAGACTTCTTTTTTATTTATAAGGCTTATATCAAGCTCACAGTCGTCTTCAATAAATATGAATACATCTTTTATTGCATCCTGCCCTTTTGAGCTTGTAAGTATTATCTCCCAATTTGAGTAACAATACTCTGGATTAATATCTTCAAGCAGAGGAATGTTTTCAGTATGATGAAATATAAAGCACTCGCCGAGTTGCTTTAATTCTTCTAAGAGCAGTAATGGATTTCCGCCCATCTGGTAAATATTCTGAGGAGGACGGAAAAATATGTAGTATAAAGACTCATCTGCCTGAATTTGATCTTCATGACTATGTTCATCTGTGTTTAATAAAGTAGTATTTATCTTTGAGCCTTCGGGACTTTCACCTGATACCATCCTGTAGTTAAGTACTATGTTTCTGAACTGCGCAACCAGGCTGCTTACTGCAGAATCATCTATTTCTGAACCGCCGGACTCTGATTTTAACATCGAACTTATCTGGTCTTTAGCCTGAAGCGTCAGGTTGATTATTTCCCTGGTTACAGGTATTTCACCATTGCGTATAAGGTCGTAAATGGTTTCTATATCATGTGTAAATACAGCAATATCATCAAAACCGAACATGCTGCCTGAACCTTTGATAGTATGCAGAGCCCTGAAAACCTTTGAAATTATTTCCTTATCCTCAGGATTTTCCTCCAGCTCAAGCAGACTGGACTCTAAAGAAGAAAGCAGTTCATTTGCTTCCTCAATAAAAGATTTTATATGATCATCTAACATCCTAACACCTTCTTTGTAACTGCAAGCAGCTGTTCCGGTTTAAATGGCTTAACAATCCACCCGGTAGCTCCTGCCTGCTTTCCTTCTACCTTCTTACCATCCTGCGATTCTGTTGTTAGCATAATTATCGGAACAAATTTGTGTTGAACTGTAGCACGAACTGACTTTATTAAACCAATACCATCGAGATTTGGCATATTTAAGTCTGTTATTATCATGTTAACTGAGGTTCCGTTTAATTTGTCCAGAGCATCTCTGCCGTCACAGGCTTCAATAACATCATAACCGGCTTCCCTTAAGGTAAAGCTTACCATCTGCCTCACACTGGCAGAATCATCAACTGTCATTATTGTTTTTGCCATTTCTATACTCTTGAGATTTCTTGAGGTGAATAAAAATCTGGTTCAGGAAATCCTGATGCCTGAACAACTTCATTAAAACCTGATCTAATGTTGTACTCTACAGTAAGCTTCTTCTTCTTTTCTCCTGCTGTTTTTGCACAGGCGAAAAGCAGCTGAAGGTATGAATGATCAAAACTTTCTGATCCTGAATGATCAACTCTCAGATGATCAACCTTTTCCAAAGAACTAATCAGGACTTCTTTTAATTCACTCATGCGTTCAATCGTCAGACTGCCCGTTAACTGAAGTATACCTGCATTATTATTTTCGTCAATTATCAAATTCATAGTTATATTTTGGAATAATTTGTTCGAATTTCAGCTATTTTTTACAGTTATTCTGTTTAGAATAACTCTACATTATCACCAAACAGATCAACTCCTTCTTCACTATTAGGTTCTGATTGAATTGGATTACCTTCTGCTTTCATAAAACTGTTATGTATGTTTCTTTCGCTATTCATTGTATATTGTATATTAAGTTCACTTAATTCTTCCGGATTATTAAGCACTTCGCTTCCGGCAAGGAGATTTATTCTGCCTGTTATTTCATCCAGACTTGTTGTTAAGGATTCAATTACACCTGAAATTTTCTGATGCACATCAATACTATTGACTGTCAAAAGTATCTGATTATCAAGTTTTTCAAAGGAACTGTTCAACTCTGATAACTGCTTAAAACTGTCACTGTCAAAGACAGAAAGCGCTTCAATCTGAGTGGATATTTCAGTCGTTATTTCTTTATACTGATGGAAGTTTTTGTTGCCTGCATTGTATTCCAGGCTGCTGTATAATACATCCGATATATCTGAGATTTGCTTTAATGTCTCAGAAACGGATTTTGTATTGCTTTTTGATTCGTTTGAAAGTCTTTGTATTGAATCAGCTAAAATGCCGAGGGCGGCTCCCTCTGCCCCGGTATGTGCAGCTTTAATGCTGGAGTTAAGAGCAATAAGTTCAATTTCCGAACCAATTTCTTCAATCTCATCAATATATGAGGCAAGATGGCTTATCGTATCTGTAACAGATTTCATGGAATCTGTAAGTTCAATTCTGATCTCTGAACTTTTGCTCAAAGATGTTGCAATGCCTGAAAACCCGGATTCAATTTCTTTTATTACATTCACCTTTTCAGAGTCAGTGCTATCGCTCAGCATGTTGCCAGCTTCATCCATAAGATCCGAGACATTGTACCTTACATTATTCAGGCTTTCAATTATTGCTTCAACAGCAGTGCAAAATTCGTTTCTTGTGTTTTTCAGCTGCATCGACTGAAGTGTACAGATGTTATATGTAAAAGCTGCTTTTTTTCTTAAATCCTCCTCATCAGCTATATTCCCACGTGTCTTCTGATCCAGAAGATCGAATGCTTCAGTTACGTGCTCCATCTGCTGCCTTGTTATATCATGGAACTGAATTGAGGATACTATGCGGCTTATATTTTGTGATATTACTGCTGATTTTTCAGATATCAGCCCTGCCTTTTGTGAACAATGATTGTACTTATCGTTCAGCGCCGACATGTTTAGGCTAATAGTGCCTAATATCCTGGTTGTCTGCTCATTCTGTTTACTTTCAAGCGTAATTATACGAGAAATGGTCTCATTAATAATGGCTGTAAGTTGTGTGGCTTTTATTTTTATATTCGAAGCCCTCTCATTTATAATTGATGATAATTTTTCAACATTTTCAGCCAGCGCTGTAAAACCTGCATCATCATGACTTAAACGTGCACTTTCAATTCGTGTTGATATTCCTAGCATCCTTAAATGCTTTACTATCCTTTTGAAACCGGACAAATTATCAACTACACTGTCAAGAACAGACATGATGTTATATAATGAGCTTTCGCCGCCTTTAATATCCTCAGCCGACGAATTAAGATAATCATTAATTTTCAGCAGCAGCTTACTTAATTCATTAATCCCGCTTTTTAAGATTTTGTCAGATATTATTTCATTGATATTGCCGGCTATGCCTGTAATATTTTTTGCCGACTTATGATAGGTCTGGAGATTCTGCCCGATTGAAAGGAATTCTTTTTCCGTATTATGTATTATTGATCCAAGATTATCTTTTGCTAGAAAAATAAATTCCTGCAGCTGCCCGGAAATAACTTCCTTCAACAAAGCTTCGGAATTTTCAATGTCCTCCGGTTTCCCACTATGTAAATTATCCTGAAACAACTATAATACCTGTCAGATTGTGATTTGCATTAATAATTCAAAAGAACTACACTATGATCGCTAAAAACAGGATGTTTTGGTATGCCTAGAGGCTACTATTTCATATACCTAGTTCTAGGTATTTTTTAAGGATAATTCGGAAAAGTAATTTGGAGAGTTTTCGAAAGTGATGTAAACTAAAATAAAACTGATGTTTACTTAAGCCTTTGTCTTCTCTTTAATTGCAAATTTGATTAGTTCTGCTGTGTTTTTTAGTTCAAACTTATGCATTATGTTTTTTCTGTGCTTACCAACAGTAAAGTAGCTTATGTAAAGCTTTTCAGCTATTTCCTGACTTGTTCTTCCCTCTGCTATTAGACTTAATATTTCCTTTTCACGTTTGGTTATCAGAATAGTCTTCTGCTCCTCTTCGTCTGCTTTACTTTTTGTTTTATTCAGATAATTACATAATATGAGCTTCGTTACATTTTCATGAAAATAATTCTTCCCCTCAGCAACTGTCTTTACTGCCTTTATAAATTCCTCCATATCCGACATCTTAAAAATATAACCATCCACGCCTGCAGAAATAGCATCCATTATATAACTTTCCGTCTCATGCATTGTAAGCATAAGTATTTTGATTCCGGGATTTTTAGACTTAATGGCCCGCGCAGCCTCAATTCCGTTGATCTTCGGGATATTTATATCAAGAATAATTACATCCGGGAAAAGTGTCCCGGCCTGATTTATTGCATCTAGACCATTATCAGCTTCACTGATGACTTCAAAGTTAGGATCAGTCTGCAGTACAAGTTTAAGTCCGTCACGCAGCATTGCATGATCATCACAAAGCAATATCTTTATTTTATTTGACATCATATTCATCATATTATCCGGATACCTGTGGGATATTTCAGCAATTATTATTCATTAACCTAAAAATGCCTGATTTAATAATTATTATCGGCATTATAGTAAATTTATTAACAGTAATATATTTCAGTGTCATTCTCTGTTTGTTGAAGGCCTTACACCTCTAGCGGAACTTCAATGTTTATTTCTGTCCCCTTTGCTGGTGCAGACATAACCATAAATGTCCCTTTTAACATCTCCACCCTTTCTTTCATATTGATCAGACCAAAAGATGGATTGTCATGCGGGTGACGGTTAAGGTTCCAGAGCTTAAAGCCCTTGCCGTCGTCTTTAATTACCACTGATAGTGTCTCATTATTTACAGAAAGATATACTTCAGCATTGACCGCCGCTGAATGTTTCTGAATATTATTAAGCGCTTCCTGAACAATTCTAAATATGTTGAGCTCAATAGTCTTATCCAGACGTTTATGAGATCCGGAGGCTTCAAACTTTAAACAGGTTGTGTTAGTTTCGGAGAATTCCTTTACAAGCATCTCAATTGCAGGTATCATACCATAATTATCAATTGAAACCGGATGCAGCGAATGGATTATGCTCTTAAGCTCCCTGCCGGTTTGTGTCAGTAATCGCCTTGCTTCCTGGAGCTGTTTGTTTTCAATTTTATTTGATTTTTCATAGACTTCAATATTAAACTTTACTGCCGAGAGCATTTGCCCGATACTGTCGTGCAGATCTCTTGATATCCTGGCTCTTTCCTCCTCCAGCTTCTGCAGCATAATTGCCGAACTTACTTTCCGGGACTCCAGCTCAAGATTAATTTCCTCAGCCTTTACCCTTTCTGTAATATCCTCCTGAAAACATACAACACGGAACACTTTCCCCCTGTCATTAAGAAGTGCATAAAAATTGATGATA
>JBLNEL010000422.1:0-7406 GCA_050262615.1 Bacillota bacterium | reverse complement strand
ACGAGAGCTATGTACAATACACACTGAATAACTTTCATGAAAGGAACTGCTAAATAATTTTATAACTCATTCAAAAACAAAGCTTTACTATCAATTAATCTTAATTAAATTAAGAAAATATAAGTTGGACAATTTTTATTTTAAATTATTCCAGTTAGATCATCGGAACTTTGCGCACCAAATTTAGTTAGTTTTGCAATAAAAAACAGATAAAAAATACTTTTTTTTTGATATTTACACAGTATTGGTAAATACTTTTTGCTAAACCAATAATATGAATTTGGAACCCGGAATATTCAGAAAAAGAAAACCAGTTCTTCCCTTACAAATTGTCATATATTATACACAGCAGTGTTATTTTTGTACTATTAATATTTAAGGAAATGCAAAAATATAAATTTGAACTATTTTGCGAAGATATAAGTTTTTAATTAAATCGCTCCCCTTTCATTGCGGGCAGCTGGTACTGGAAAGATTTTACGTTATTTGACATTTTTTCTGTATACTTTTCACCTGCTAAGTATTTAATTTCGCTGTTTACTTATCTCAGAAAGCAAGTTGCTTGATATATTGACCGAAATTTCCCGGAAAAATCTCTAAAATTGAACTGTAAGAGCAGGCGACTTCTTTGTAAAACTATGGAAAGGATTGTATTATGGTATTAGGCTCAAACAACAAGCGCCCTAGTATTAATTATCCCTGCGAATGGGATTTCAAGGTAATTGGAAGCGACGCTGAGAAAATTCTTCATGCTATTGATGAAATAATTGATGGTTTAAATTATGATGTCCGCCCTTCAAATATTAGTAATACGGGGAAATATTGCAGCTTAAATCTTAAAGTTAAGGTTGTTACTGAAGAAGAAAGGGATTTTATTTTTTCAACACTTGCCAGGCACGATGATATAATAATGGTTATATGAATAATAATTTATATTCATAATAAAAGAGCGGAGACAATACACAGCCTCCGCTCTTTTTTTGCTCTAAATTCTTATTGTCTTAAAACAACTCCTGAAGATCTTCCAGATGAAATGGAACGTGTGAGGCTGAATTGATTAAAACTATAATTGTTCTTTTTGTCCCAAGCATTCTGACAATATATGATCTGTAACCTTTCCACCAGCCGCCATGATAGACGATCTTTTCGTTATCACTGGCATTTTTTATCCTCCAGCCAAATCCATAATTATGTGGCATTGGTCTTTTATATGCTGGCGAGAAAGCTTCTTCGAGTGCATCTTTTCCTACTAATTTCCCCTGATAAAGTGCCTGATCCCATTTAAGCATGTCATCCAAAGTTGAATATACTCCTTTATCGCCAACTACCCCATTCTGATAACTCTCAGGTTCTTCTCTGCGCCCTGGTTCATATCCCATAGCAACATTTTTCAGATTCGGCTTTTCTAAGTAATCCATTACAAATGTGTGCGTCATTCCTAAGGGTAGAAAAACTTTTTCTCTCATGAACCTCTGAAACCTCATCCCTGAGACTTTTTCAACTATTGAGGCTAAAAGTGCATACCCTGTATTGCTGTAAAGATAGGTCCTCCCCGGCTTACAGATCTCTTTAGGCTGATTTTTTATTATCATTCCTATCAGATCATCATTAGTCATAGGCAAAGCTTTATTCTGCCAATAATCATCGGCAAAGTACATGTAATTCGGCAGACCTGAATTATGTGTCAGCAGCTGACGTATTGTGATATTTTCATAAGGAAAACCAGGAATAAATTTCCTGATGCTGTCGCTGAATGAGAGCTTGCCCTGCTCTTTTAGCATCATTATGGCAAATGCAGTAAATTGCTTTGAGACCGAGGCTAACTGGAAGACAGAGTTAACTGATAATTTTTCTTTTTTCCTGAAATTAGCATATCCAAAAGCTCTTTTATAAATTACTTCTCCTTCATCAGCAAAAAGCACTACTCCGTTAAATGCTCCAATCTGAGACAAATGAGTAAAATACTCGTTCATTCGGACTGAAGAAGGAGATGTTCTGTTAAATACTTCAACTGCCGGAGTATTATCTTCAATAAACTGACTACTCTGTTTTTCCTGTTTCTTTTCATTTGAACACGAAGAAATAAAAAACTGTAATAGTACTAATAAAAATATATATGATCTTTTTAATATTTTTCTTTCCAAAGAACCTTTCCCTGTATAAAATTTTAAGGTGCAAATGTATAAAAACAGAGTATTAAATTCAGCAAATTAATTCGCCCCGAAAGATTTTTTTTCTATATTTTATATTTATCAGCTAAAAGCGGCCAATACTCCTTGTTTTATCTTAGCATTTTAGTGCAGGGAACCCGGAAAATCTGGTTTTTTGTTATTTTCTTATACCAGGGAGATTATGTATGGGAAAAATGTTCAAATCTAATAAGGACGAAACAGTAAGGATGTTTAAAAATGATTTTCTTGAGGCTTTAAGCAAAGTCCATCCTATTGTTCCTGTAATACTATATTTACCGCTTATTATCTACTATCTTTCATTATCATTCACCATCATAAGACTTTCATATGTTAATATATTACTGCTCATATTCTTTGGATTAATAATCTGGACTTTTACAGAATATGCTCTTCACAGATTTGTTTTCCATTACACACCTAAAAGTAAGATCGGAGAAAAACTTCATTTCATATTTCACGGGGTCCATCATGATTATCCAAAAGACTCACGCAGACTTGTAATGCCCCCGTCTGTGAGCATCCCATTGACTTTCATTTTTTTATATTTGTTTAAAAATATACTGGGAAGCTATTATACTCCGCCGTTTTTTGCAGGTTTTATGATTGGTTATCTAAGCTATGATATGCTGCATTTTGCGATTCATCACTACAATTTCCAGAACAGTATCTTTTTATTTATCAAAAAGCATCATTTGAAACACCATTATATGGATAATAATAAGGGATTTGGAGTAAGTACCCCCGTGTGGGATATAGTATACAAAACTGATTTCCCGGATTCAGTTACACATGGCTCGGATATTAACTGATAGTCCCGGCTGATTATGGAATCACTTGTAGAAAATAATTCTGATGAAATATTAACTGAATTCCCTGTTCCGTTAATATTTAACTGCTGGAAACATCATTTGCAATTTATTAGAAAGCAGATAAATTTCTATGCTTCTAAAGGGACAAGCGGATTACTTGAGATCCATTCGAAATTACTGCTTATAGGAACTTCGCAAATTGATCTTTATCTTGGGAAATTATCAGAATGGGACGTGATTTCTCAGGTAATTGAAATACTGCAGAAATTGAAAGTGTACGGAGAACATGAATATCTTCTTTGGGTAAGAACTTCCTCCGGTCAATTCAGAATGATCGAGCTTCCGGATCACTCCTTTTGGACACTACGCGAGGGAACACAACACCAGAGATATATTCATATCCATCCGGGCCGGCATACCCTCTACTCAATAAGAATAAGATCTAATACATTGAAAACAGCTATTTTAGCCTCATTAGTATCAAAAATAAACAATTCCGATCTTTTAGATTTGAAAATTATTAATAATATTAGAGTTAAAACACTTAATCTTGCACCGTTGAAATCAATAGAAAAATCCAACGGTTTAAAGGAACTTGTGCTGCTGATCAATGAGCAGAATTAGATCAGAAGAAAAATTAGAAAATAAATCATTTTTTTTTGTAATTTTTTCCGTAAAAGCACTTTTTATTGCTATATAATATACAAATGATATATTTCTTAAAAAGGAGTTCTCATAATTATGAAAAGTCTTTCTGACCTTGTCGGGAAATCAATAGAAGAAAGAGGTAAGAAATTAAGTTATGATGATATTATAGCTCATACAAATAGGATAGGCTATTTCGCCGAGGTAAAAGAAATTGAAGTTTGCCTTGAAGTCGGCGATCGTACAAAATGGTGTGATAAGGATGATTTTGTAAAGGAAGTTTGTCAGCAGATCCTTACTGGTAAAACACTTACCTTAGCTATTCACTATGCTGTTTTTAATTTGATGGGCAAAGAAATAGTCTCAAGAGTTTCTTAACCTTAAAAGAAGGTGTTCCGGCTTCCGGAATACCTTCTGCCTTTTTATTCAATCTTCACTTAAACAAATGCTGTTGCTGCCTGCCGGAAGAAGTAAAATATAATTATTTTTCATCTGATTATAGTAACATTTAGGTACAATATCCTTACCATTAAGTATTATTTTCCTGGGAAACCTGTTTAATGTTACATATACGTTCCTGTTTTCATTATATGAAAGTTCAATCAGATTATTTTTCATTTCATATGAACTTAGCTCACAGGAAATATCTCTAATAAACACGCTCTGGCTATTGCTGTTTCCATATATAAACTTAATACTATTCCTGCCTGCAGGTACCAGAATTGATTTTTCGGTTACACATTTCCATGTTTTGCCGTTCATAAACACTTCTGATATAGCTGAATCCAGTTCTATCCAAAAAGATTTATATGAGCTTGTACTTATTTCTTTGCCTGAAAGTGATCTGATTGAACAATCAGATGCCAGTGCATAAGGCGCATATTTATAATCATATTTGAGAGGAGTACTTACAGCATAAATACATACTCTGTCGGCACTTTGTGAGGCTACATTTAAGAGTTCGGTAAATTCCAGCCCGGTCTGTACATCCGTTGGAAAGGGATCATCCCTTCCTTCAGAAACGATATTTATATCTATAGTGAGGATTGGTTTATTACCAAGCAGTTTTCTGTATACTTTGCCGATTTTCTTATAACGGTCAGGTCCTAAAACCCACAAGGGGTATGGGTCCTCAGCCTGCATTGTAAAGCCGAATTCTTTCTGAAGTTTAATAAAATCATCTACATTTACTCCAATATTCCGATTTAGCTTTTTATCAAATGGGTTTGCTATTTGTGTCAGATATATATCCAGCTTTTTACTGGCGTTTTTATTCCTTACGAAAGTTAATATTTCCCTGTTTAGTTTGGTGCATAGATCTACTCTGAAGTCCAGGAATTTCTTTATTGCCCTTCTATTCTTTTTATAATAATAACTGCTTTCCGGATTAAATATTTCAGCCGGATCAAACCCGTTTATTTCTCGAAATTCTTTCCGAGAGAAGTCGCTTAAGGGTGTAAATTCAGCCGGTCTTTTATACCCTTCAAGCGATTCGAAGTAAAACTCAGCAATATCTATCCCATCCCACTCGTATGCATCAATAAAACCAGATAAATACCCGGTAACTGCCCTAAAGCACTCCGGGTCTTCAAGCGCCATCAATTTTCGCCAGTCTAAAGCAGCATCACTAAGAGCCCCGGTTTTTTGTCTCCAAATTGGGTTATTATCCCAAAATTCTGAGGTAACCATTGGCAGTTCCAGCCACATGTAAGCCAGTATGCCGTTTTGATGACATTCATTTAATATTTTTTCATAGACTTTTCCATACCGCTCGTTTGAATACCAGCCGCTGATATGAACCTCATTAATACCATAACTTTTCATATTTTCTACTAGCAGCGGCAGAGAATCATTTTCATGATAGCCTAAGTCAAGATATGCAACAAGCCTGTTCCTTTTTTTGCATGGCTGAACATCAAAAAACTTTATAAAGGATTCATGAAAATATGGGAAATGACCATAACCGAATGCTTTAGGATCGTCAAATTCAGTCGATATATATATAAATTTCCCTTTCCCTGATTTAGCACCAATTACAACCGGAATAGCTGCTGCAGGCTCTGTGCAAAAGATTTGGGCAGATTCTGCTCCGGTAAGCGTATTTTCAATTTGCTCGGAAATAACTGACTCTTTCCACCTTATACACACATCGGGGTGATTAATGTCTTTTATACCTGAGATCCGGATTTTTTTTCTGTTAAAAATTACTCCTAGTTTTTCAGATAAATTAGTGTGTCTGTCTGTTACCAGGCAAAGTCCGTTTTTTACTTGTTGAACTATTGAATTTATCTGGGAAGTGTTCAGATGACTGGCTATATCCCCCGGAATGACAAGAACCTTCCCGGAATATAAATTGTGTTTTGAAACCTCTGAAACTGTTATTATACCTATGTTCAGTCCCACCGAAGATAAAGCATTCTGATATTGTTCATAACTTTTAAGATCATTTTTTTCAGACCGGACAATCAATATTTCGTGGTTTATCTGAGCTTTTACTGTGCTGCTTATTATAAAGAGGACTAAAATAATAGTAAACAAACTTTTAAGCATAATATTTTTTTTTGGGTACGAGAGTAGTTATTCAAAATTGTAATAAAGGTGTCCAATATACTTATATCATGCCTGCAAGACAAGAAAATTTCCTTTTATTCTGGCAAAATAGCATGAGGGTGTCTGAGTTTTAGTACAATCAAAGTATATTTCAAGGGACAGAAAACTCTCCTGAAATCGGAGGAATGTCTTTTTTGAGAGATTATTAAAGTGGAACAGGAATTGATTGCTATAGGCCATCTTTGAACTTGCAGAGGATTTTTTATGGCAAAGATAATCAGATACGCGGTATACTTGATTATAATGATCGGAGCATTCTTTCAATTTAATTGTATTCCTGCTCCGGTATTCCGCCTTGAGACCGGTGAAAAGGAAAACGACTGGTACTATGGGCGACAAGTAATAACTAAAGAAGATAGTTTAAACAGAGTACAATTGACTTTCGAAGATATTCAGGAAAACAACTATGTCTTCTATTTGGAAATAAAGAACAAATCAGAATTCAAAGAAGTTGTTGACCCTGCTGAAATATATTTGGAAAGTTATTATCCGGTCGATAGTGAAAAAACTATTACATTATCCAGAATTAATGCCTGTGACCCGGAAAAGCAAATAATCTCAATAGACAAATCAATTAACCAGACAAATTCTGCAGAAAATACAAGAAGGGGTTTAAGCTGTCTGGTTTCAGCAGTGGATTTTACAAGTACAGTTACTAAGATTGGGAAAAAGAGATCAAAAGAAGAAATTGAAGAAGAAAACCGGGAAAGAGAGAACAGAAGAATTGATAATGAAAACGCAGAAGCCGAATATAAAGAAAAAAACGACCGGTTAAATGACAATAGAAGCTACTGGCAAAATGATACTTTCCGGAAAACAACTCTTGAGAATGGTCAAAATGCAGGAGGATATATTCACATTCCCTTCTGGGGCAGCGCTAAATATCTGCGCATAGTTATTCCTGTTGAAAAATCAAAGTATATATTCAGATATAAACAGACAGCACAATAAGCAGTATTAAAAAAGTCTTTCTCCAAACCCACTGCGAGCCCTTTCCTCTGGTCTTTCTCAGGAAAGGGCTTTCTTATGTAAATTTAAGCAGCGAAGTAAATCTTTCCTGAACTTTGTTATTTTTCAGAGCAATACTTAATGCTTTTTTTGTCCCAACAATTACCAGAAGTTTTTTAGCCCTGCTGATTGCCGTATAGAG
>JBLNEL010000421.1:0-22897 GCA_050262615.1 Bacillota bacterium | reverse complement strand
GATAACTTTACCCGGTATGCCGGTCTCGCCTGCAATTGCACCAAGAATATCTCCAGGGCGGATCTTGTCTTTTTTGCCGACATTAAGGAACAGTCTGACAGGTTTCAGTGAGCCATCCCTGCTATCGTCAGAAGTAAAGGACGGAGTTGATCTTTCAGCAGGAAGGTTCAGTTTAACAAGTGCTGCTGCAATGTCTAAAGATGTATACTCTTCATCAATAAGGTTTTCTATATAGCGTACATATTTCTTAAGATTCCCATCGTCTATTGTTTTCTTAACGGTATCAAAGAAGATATTGATCCTTACCTGTTCGACATCATCAAACGAAGGAATAGGATTCAATTTTATCTTTGTCTTTGTATATTTCTGTATATCTCTCAACTTGAAAAGTTCGCGTCCGGTAACGAAAGTAAATGCTTTACCTGGTTTTCCGGCTCTTCCTGTTCTTCCTATTCTGTGGACATAATATTCCTCATCCTGAGGCATGTCATAATTAAAAACTGCTTCAACGTTTTCTACATCAAGTCCTCGTGCAGCTACATCTGTAGCTATAAGGATTTCTGTTATTCCTTTACGGAATTTACCCATTACTTTTTCACGTGTCGATTGTTTCATATCGCCATGCAGTCCGTCTGCAGAATAGCCTCTTGCCTGAAGATGTTCTACCAGGTCGTCAACGCCTTTTTTCGTGTTGCTGAAAACAAGAACCAGTTTCAGGTTATAAAGATCAATCACACGGCAAAGTGTTTCAAGTTTATTCTTTTCTTTTATTTCATAATAAACCTGTTCAGTATTTGGTACTGTAAGGACTTCATGAACTACCTTAATATTCTTAGGACTTTTAAGATATTTCTTAGTAAGTTCAAGAATAGGTTTAGGCATAGTAGCCGAAAACATTACAGTCTGTCTGGTTTTAGGTGTTGTCTTTAATATAAATTCAATATCATCTCTGAAACCCATATCAAGCATTTCATCAGCTTCATCAAGTACGACCATTTTAACTTCACTCAAGTCTATCGTGCCCCGCTCCATATGGTCCATTACGCGGCCTGGTGTACCAATAACAACCTGCACACCTTTTTTGAGAGCTTTAAGTTGCCTATCAATCGGCTGGCCTCCATATACAGGCAGGAAGCTTACTTCCTTTTTATATTTAGCTAATTTACTCATTTCTTCTGCCACCTGAATGGCAAGTTCCCTGGTTGGACAAAGTATTACCACCTGCAGGGATTTGACTGATTTATCCAGCATTTCTATTGCCGGAATGCCGAACGCTGCTGTTTTACCTGTTCCTGTCTGAGCCTGACCAATAGCATCTTTTCCTTCAAGCAATATTGGAATAGCCTCCGACTGAATTGGCGTAGCCTCTTCAAAGCCAAGGTCCGATATTGCTTTCTGCATCTCTTTTGAAAGCATAAGCTCTTCAAATTTAAGTTTCTTCATTAAAATATTTCCATTATTAATTTATTTTTCTGATTCAATCTTTAATATACGATTATTATCGCATATAAGTGGATATATAATTCAATTATAAGACTAACCGGATAAATATAAGCCGAAACAGCCGGGCATTGGTATTATATTATAATAATTAAAAGTTTGAATCGTTTCAAATTTGACGTTTTTTATCCTTTCAGATTGATAAATTTATTTGTAAATAAAAAGATAGATAACAGCAGAGGGGTAGATCAATTTAGCTGATCTGTGAAGATTTAGTTAATTTCTAAATGATGTTGTAGAATAGTTATATGGTATTACTATGAGAAATCTTAACAGCAGTTTTACCAGGGTACTAGTTGCCTGGTACGGAATATTTCAGATTATCCATTTAGTCTCTCTAATCAGAGCAGCCATTGCATTATTTCAGGGAGGCTCGTTTACATTCCCGGCATTGCCGCCAAGGAACGGCTGGCAGCCTCAGGCTGCTTATTTTTTACTGGGAATGGGAATAATCGATACTTTCAATATTATCATATCACTTATCTTTGTCTATGGTTATTTTACCTACGCCAGGTGGCGCTTGACGTTTGGAGTGCTGACACTTACAGTAATGATGTACTCAGCTTTGATTTTTGCTTTCGGAACTATTTTTACCGGAGCATGGAAGGATAATTTTGTATCATATACAATACTGCTTATCGCATTTATTCCTGTGATTATTCTTTATTTCCTGTTTACCGTGCAGGCCTTAAGAGTAAGATTCTATGAGTCGAGTGACAGCGGAACGTCATTCTATTAATTATGATAGAAGAGGGAGAATGTCAAAGTTCAGGCATATATAAAATAAACTACAGCTCTGTGAAATGAGACATGGCTATTCTTAAATATAATGTGTTTACCCTAACTTCTGAAGAAACAACTCAAGAAGAAACAACTCAAGAAGAAACAACTCAAGAAGTGACAACTCAAGAAGTGACAACTCAAGAAGTGACAACTCAGGAGGTCCCAAGCTTAACCTGACCTGTCCTTTTTAAAATACCCCAGCCCACTAATGTTCCTTTAATAGCAGCTACAATAGATTTTATAAGTATCCAGTACATTAACTGCCTGTATATCAGTCTTTGCGGAATCAGAAGTATTAATCTGCTTAGTTTTTCTTTTTCAAAACTAAAGGCAATTGCAGCTGAAATAAAATCTATAAAAAGAAACAACAAGTAGTAAAACAATATCTGTTGCCAGTAACCGCCGATAAAACCTAATATCATCATTAATTCTGCAATGGGTGAGAACAGGGGCAGAATAAAATGAAATAGCAATACATTAGGCAGCGCAATTAGTCCAAGACCTTTATAGTTATGATTAAAGAAAGTATCTCTGTGCTTCCATAAATTCTGCATTATTCCGAAAGACCAGCGGAATCTCTGTCTTAGAAACATTTTTAACGTTTCAGGTGCTTCGGTATATGCGATTGCCTTTTCGTTATAGCGCACCGTATATCCATTTCTCAGCAGCCTGATTGTAATATCACAATCCTCTGCTAATGTATCACTAGTAAAGCCTCCGGCTTCAAGTACTGCGCTTTTTCTAAAGGCTCCTATTGCTCCGGGCACAACTGTAATTGCATTTAACAGGTCAAAAGCCCGACGGTCGAAATTCTGACTTGTTATGTACTCAATTGACTGCCACCTGGTTATTATGTTGATTTCATTTCCTACCTTTACATTACCGGCAACAGCTGCTATTTTATCATTCTCATTTAGTGTTTCTGCAAGCTGCGATATGGCATCAGGCATAAGTTGGGTATCAGCATCTATACATACAACATACTCACCCCGGGCATGTGCTATTCCATAGTTAAGAGCTGTCGCCTTACCTCCGTTTGGTTTCGTTAGGACAAGTACACGTGAATCATCAGCAAAGGCTTTCGAAACTGCCTCAAATGTCTTATCCTTAGATCCATCATCAACAAACACAATTTCACAATCAGGATAGTCAGCTGCCAGCAGATTTTTAAGGTTTTTTACAGCATGTATCTCTTCATTATAAGCCGGAACAATTATACTGATACGTTTAATTTCCTTTACCTGTTTTTCATTTATTTGCATTGCCTCATTTCTTTTTCTCTTCCGTTTCTGCTTTGCAGCAAGAATGCCTACAATAACAAGTCTTGTAAATGCAAGTATAATTCCGAGAAAGAACAGTGCAAAGATAAAGCGGTTAAGCCAGTAAATTATCTCGGCAATTGACCAATTTACTTTTGATAAGAAAAGGTCTTTATTATCTTTTAAAGGCGGCATAACATCATCGCGTTTTTTGCCCAGAATGCTTGAAACCGTAGAAAAACTGTAGCCTTTGCTTTTGAAATATTTAATTATCTCAGGAAGAGCCTTTACAGTCTGGGATCTATCGCCGCCTGCATCATGCAAAAGTATTATACTCCCGAACTTCTCTTCACGTTTAATACGGGCCATAATGCTGTCGGCCGAAACTCCTTCCTGCCAGTCTAAAGGATCAATCGAAGCACCAATTGTAAAATAATTTTCGTTTCTCGCCTCAATTATTGGAAGAATTTCCTGAATATGTTCAGGTTCAGTATCTGCATCATAAGGAGGACGGAACAAAACAGTTGAGTGTCCCGTAATACTTTCAATTAAGCGCCTTGTCGAATTTAGTTCTATTATGGTTCTCTCATTGCCGGCAATTGCCAGATTTGGATGTAAGAATGAATGATTGCCAATCTCATGCCCTTCATTATAAATTCTTTTAAGGAGAGTAAGATTATTTTCAGCATTTATTCCAAGCACAAAAAAAGCTGCAGGCACATGTTCTTTTTTCAGTATGTCCAGTATCTGAGGAGTATATCTGTAATCCGGTCCATCATCAAATGTAAGTACAATTTCTTTTCCAGTTGTGTTACCGAATTTCCTTATAAGATATGAGGATGGCAGCTGAAGATAGTTTTCTTCAGTAATCAGCTGTTCATTACTATCATATTCAAAATCAATTTTGCCTGTCTGAGGTGTCGACACAATATCTAGCACCTCACCTTCACCCTCAAAGTCCAGACTTGTTGAATGATCAATTCTTTTAAGCCCGGATAAATCAAAAGGCTCCTTCTTCAGTTCTTCGGCTGAAAGCTTTTTGTCATAAAACCTCCAGAGCCTGGGGTCCTCACCTCCTAAACGCCAGAGAGCAACACCAGAGAGCCCAAAATCGCTGGAGGTACGGATAAGGTTAAAGCATGTAGCAGCATCTGTAAACCATACACTATGAGGGTGATCATTGTCATCATAATACGAATAACTCAGGTTATAGCTGTCGTTGTGAAATTTAATTACGCCTTCTGATTCTTTTGCCCTTACGAGCGCTTCCTGATACGATATATCTTCTGCAAAATTACCTTCCGGCCAATCATACCCATAGCCTGGAATGCCAAGGATTAGTTTTGAAGGATCACCTGTTTTACTGCCCTGAAGAGGTTATATTTTACCCACTTTATATCTGCAACAGGACCCGGAGTACTCTCAGCATAATGAAGGTCATAAGCCATGATAATAAGATAATCATTGTGCTTCTGAAGAAGTGAATAATCATAGGCATCATCACCAACAGGAACGTCCTGGGTTACTAAGAAACCATGTTTTTTTACTGCTTCAAATAACTCTTTCTGAAATTCCTCAAGCTGAGTCTTGTACTGCTTTGATATACTTTCAATATCTATATTGATTCCGCTGAACTTATATTTATTAAGTACAGTCAGAATACTTTTTATAAATTTTGTTCTTTTGATTTTTGAGGATATTATCTTTTCAGCGCTCTGCGGGTTCCATTTATTATTGTAATAATTTGAAATCATGGGCAGTATTTTCACTTTATGGGCTTGCATATATGATAAAGCGCGCATATCAATGTCATATGCGATTGTATCTGCATTATCCTGAACAAAGAACCATTCGGGCATTACCATATTGAGTTTATCAATATTATCTCTAAGAGAATAAAATGACTGGGCATCCCAGTTGACATAAAACCCTGCTCTTACCTGCTTTTCTCTAAGCTGAAGTGCTGTCCTGCGGGCTTTATGAGATGCAGTGTTCAGCATCTTCATCAGATCCTTGCGGGATCTTGAAAAAAGCTTATTCTGCCTGGTTGTTATTGTTGTTATTCTCTCGGGATTAAGTACGGTTTTATAGATCTCGTTTTGTTCATTTAATTTTGGCAGGGACGTACCACTCGAACTCAACACGTCGATAACAACAGAAACGCCTGCCAGTATTACAAGGGCCAGAAGTATTCTAAGCGTCCCCTTGAATGTACGCCATCTGCGCCCAGACTCACTTAAAAAAATGGGACGATCCATATGAATTAAGAATTATGAATTAAGAATTATGAATTAAGAATTATGAATTATTGGTTATGAATTAATAACTGGTATTTATTTATAAAATATTAATTTCTTCGTAAAAATAGAATAATTGAAGAGAAATTTCAGTAGATATAAGAAGGGACAAATATAATAACCGCTGCAAAATGTAAATAACGGCTCCGCGATGGAGCCGTTATTTGTTAATTCCTGCTTTCAGCAGTCGAGCCTGCCTTGCCGGCTGGCACGGCCTGCCCGCAGCTCCTTTAAAGACGGAAGGACCAAAGGAGCCAGACTTAATTCATAATTCTTAATTCATAATTCTTAATTCATTATTTTATATATCCCGCCCTCATATGGGGCAAGTTCGATCTGTGTATCCGGAGTTAATGTTATTTCTTTCTGGGTTTTAAGATTCACTAAAGTTTTAGCACCTTTTAACTGATCTCCCAGATAAGAAACCTTCAGACTCTGTGCTTCTTTTTTATTGTTAAGTACAACAAGTATTTTCTCGTCACCTGCAATTCTCATATATGGATACATTTCTTTTACAGGCGGGAAATGAACTAATTTGCCCTGTGCAAAAGCTTTTACATACTGTCTCCTGATAGTAAGCAGCTGTTGTGTAAAATCAAACAGTTCGTTTTCAAGCTGTGTTCTTCCTGCTTTTGTAAAAGCGTTGTGATCATTGTTTTCAAATCCGCCGGGGAATTCAGCTCTTATAGTTCCATGGTCTGGTCCGCCTGCAATACCAATTTCAGTTCCATAATAGATCTGAGGAATACCTCTGGTTGTAAGCAATAGTGTCATTGCAAGCTTTAATCTGTCATAGTTATTCTTCAAGACGAACAGTATTCTTTCCATATCGTGATTATCTAAGAATGTAACCAGATTATATGGATTTGCATACAGATAGTCTTTTGAAAGTGCGTCATATACTTTCCTAACTGATGCAGTTGAATCCCTGAAGTAATCCCTTACAGCATCACACAGGCCAAAGTCCATGAGTGCCGGAAGGTATGTATCAAAGTTCTTATGCAACGGACTTCCCGTCTGATAAGGTGCAAGATATGAAGCATCTCCCATCCATACTTCTCCAACAATGTTAAAGTTTGGATATTCGTCCATTATTACCTTTGCCCAGTCAGAAAGGTATTTTTGATCTGAGTAAGGATAGGTATCTTCCCTTATGCCATCGAGGTTATAGTTTTCAACCCACCACAACGTATTCTGAATTAAATATTTTGCAAGGAACGGATCTCTTTGGTTAAGATCAGGCATTTCATCAACAAACCAGCCATGATTGCTGAAATCTCTTGCTGCGGGATCAGCGTGAATGTCATAATTTGAAGAATTTACATGGCTAGTTATATTGTGGTTTTCAACCGATCCGTTCAGCCAGCTCTTAAACGGCAGGCTTTCAATCCATGGGTGGAAAATACCGATATGATTATTAACATGATCTAATATTACCTTTAGTCCCCTTTTATGGGATTCATTTACAAATTTCGCATAAAGTTCATTTGTGCCATATCTTGGATCGATCTTATATAGATCAGTGACAGCATAACCATGGTAACTTACTTTAGTGTTATTTTCAGTCAGTGGATTTATCCAGAGAGCAGTAACACCAAGCTCTTTCATATAATCCATATGGTCAATCAGTCCCTGTATATCTCCTCCATGGCGTCCGCTTTTGTTTTTGGGATTGTAACGGTCATTCATTCCAGGTATGTCATCATTAGATTTATCTCCGTTAGCAAACCGATCCGGAGTGATCATATAAATGACATCCTCAGGTGCAAATCCCTTTTTCCCCTCAGAGGTTTTTCGTTCCAGTATCTGGTAATTATAATCAGCCTTTTCACTTCCCTTGCTTAAAGTTAAAGTATACTGTCCCGGTTTAATTTTATTTGATACTTCAACATCAATAAATGAATAAAGCGGATTTTCTGCATTAGTGACCTTAAGAACCTTAAGTAATGGTGTATTGAATTTCGCCTTTAAGTCATTGAGGTTCTGTCCATAGACCATCAGCTGTATCCGGTTATATTTCATTCCAGCCCACCAGTTTGGCGGCTCAATCTTATTTATCTTTATAGACTGAGAAAAGCCGGTTTGAGTTAAGACTAATAGAAGAACAAAAAATAATGATTTCTTTAACATGTAAATTCCTGTAGTTACTTCACAAATCTGGGAGTAAAAATAGTGATATTTTGGGAAACCAGAAATAAAATTGTGATGATTGGTCAACTGGGAAATGCAATATTAGATATATAAAAGAATGTTATATAAAAGGACCTGGGATATAAAAGGATGCCGCATCTTCTTTGGAAGACACGGCATTTTCAGTTAATGGGACTGTAAAATAATTTGTGTAAATTAAATTTTGAACCTAAAGGTAATCTTATAGTCTTTCATTAAAGATTACTGAATACTGTAAAATCACAATGGGTTTTATTTTACAGCTAAGCTTTATTTTACTGCTGAAGGGATTCTTTTGAACGCCTCAGGACTGAAACTACAAAACCTAAGACCATTAAAAGAACTCCTGTCCAGACAAGGCTAATCAAAGGCTTAATGCTGGCTTCAACAGAAAGAACCTCTTTTGGCCCTGCTGTCTGAACTGTTTCAGCATTAAGTTTTGAAACAATAAGGTTTACTTTTCCTGAAGCATCCATATTTGACATTTGGATCCTGAGGTTTGCATCCTGCAGTTCTACAGGTATAAATTCCTTTTGTCCGTTAACAGCTTTCAGTAAAGGTTCAACAGCAAGAGTTTTACCATTATATTCTACGTTAAGCTGTGCGCCGATCTGGAAATCGCCGCCGTTCATCATAGAAGACATTGCATCTTTCGGGAAATTAAAATTAGCAAAGGTTATCTTTGCACCTTCGTATGTTTTGCTTTCACCTTTACCTAATGATATTTCGCTTCCGCTGGCCTGGTTTTTTGTACCATCATCATATCCGAGCGGGGAGACATAAAGATCCTTTGTGATCTCGGAGAACATATCAGGTTCTCTCATCAGACTGTTGTTAAACTGGCTGAAGAACATTACCGGTGAAACAAGCGAGGCTGAATTCCCTTTTTTGACTTCAATGTTAAAATGGTATTTCTGACCATTATCAAAAGGCTCGTAGCCTTTAAATGTAAGTGTGTAGCCGAAGGCCTGGGTCGGCTTATTCAAAGGAAGTTCAATCTGTTTCTGCTCGCTGAAACCTGCTGAGCCAACCACACCTAAAAGAAATACTGCAATTCCAATGTGGGCAACATATGCCCCAAGCATCATTTTATTGCCCCGAATGATCTTATAGGCAATCTCGGCATTTGTAACCAAAGCAAACATTGAGCTGAAAGCAAGCACAATCAGCATAACATCCTTTACACCTGCAAGAAGGACTAATACTACAGTAAGGGCAAAGGAAACAACAAGCGAGATAACTGATTTTTTCATCAGATCCTTGCTGTCAGTAGATTTCCATTTAAGAAGAAGGCTCAGTCCGTTCAGTAGTCCTATTATAATGCCTATAGGCAGATTCATCTGATTATAGAACTTAGTTTCAACCGATTGTTTGAATATTGGAGCAGAAGTGCCAACCAGTACTATTACAGCGGAAGCAATAAGAGCAACTGCACCAGTAAAAAGTGCAAGTTCGCGGTTTAACATACTCTTATAAGGATCTGCAGGTGCACCCTGGAGTGATTTCCAGCGGTAGGCAAGCATACCAAATCCAAGTACAGTAAAGCTTAAAATCAGTATTACAAGGAACAGGTATACTGTATATCCGGGATCTGTAAAAGAATGGACCGATGCATCACCTAAGATACCGCTTCTGGTAAGGAATGTACTGTAAAGGACAAGCACATAGGTCATTATAGAAAGTATGAGATTTGTCTTTGCAAATTCTCCAACGCCGCTGTTACCTTCTCTTTTTGAGTCGCTTTTTTTCTGAACAAGCAATGTATGTATTGAAGCTACTGAAACAAGCCAAGGAACAAGACTTGAATTTTCTACCGGGTCCCAGCCCCAGTAGCCGCCCCAGCCAAGAACTCCATATGCCCAGTAGCCGCCAAGCATAATAGCAAGTCCAAGTATCATAGCGCATGAAAGCACCCATGGGAATGCCTGCTTAATCCAGTCTTTATATTCATTTTTCATCAGTGCTGCAACAGCAAAGGCAAAAGGAACAGTTGAGAGTGCAAATCCAATAAAGAGCATTGGGGGGTGTATCTGCATCCAGAAATTCTGCAGCAAAGGATTTAACCCTTTACCCTGAATAATAAAATCCCCTATCGCAATACCGCTAGACTGAAGGACTGAATAAAGTTCAGAACTCATTTTAACAAAATGCTGGCCTGAATTTCCATCGCTGAATAAGAAATTCTGTATAAACGGAGCATTTAAAAAAGAGGGATTAATATTTGCTGTTGCCAGAAATACAGGTTCAGACCAGATATAGGCAAAAGGATTTTTTAACAATGGGGAGATCATTATTAAAAGGAAAGAAGCTGCAAGTGTATAAATTGTCATAACCCTTGCTTCCAGGTCGCCTCGTTTAGCGCTGTACTGCTGGAGAATAATGCCGCAAATGACAGTAAATAACGCCCAGAGGAAAAAGCTTCCCTCCTGTCCGGCATAAAACGTCGAAAGAGTCAAGCCCAGCGACAGACCGCTTCCGCTGTATTCATAAACATATTTATACTGATACTGATGTGTAAGAATTGCATGCATTAAGATTGTAGCAGCGACTATTGTCAGAATTGTCATTGCATGATAGCTGATCCTGGCAATATTCAATGTGTTGGCTGCACCTCTATAGGTAAAGAAGTACATAACAACCGAAGTAATGCCTGCCAGTAAAGCCAGGGTAAGTAAAATACTACCGATCATTTATTATTTTATCCTTTTATTATTACTGCTTGATTTGTTTTGCTGCAAACTATTTTACTGCCAGATTTTTTGCAGTAAGTTTTTTTTGCAAACTCAAAGGGAGAATTACCAATTTGAACATGGACTCCATAATAACTCAAAAGCCGGAATTCACCGGCTTTTGATAAAAAATCTACATACCTGATGAAGTCACATTCGGCTTCCCTTCATATTTAGAAGGACATTTTGTCAGAACATCAGTAGCATGGAAATATCCGTCCTTATATTTACCGGTTACAACCACACTCTGAGCGGCCTCAAAATTATTCGGCATATTACCTGCAAAAACAACCTTCATTTCCCTGCCACCGGCATCTTTCATATAAAAGCTGAAAGTTTTATTTACCTGATCAACTTCATAATTCTTCTCTCTGACCCAGGTACCGGTAGCTTTGAAAGTTTTGCTTTTAGCCTGAATGGTTGCGAAGTTAGCTTCATACTGAACATTAGTCTGAGTAAAAAGATAGATCATCAGTCCCAGGAAAACAACTATTATTCCGCCGCCGAAAATGTATTTATTTTTCATTATACCTTACTCCCTTTAATTTCTTTTTCAATCTGCTTAATTCTTTTATCCAGGCTGTTTAAAAATAAAAATATACCACCCCAAACAACAAGGACAATCAAGAGAACTATATAGATGGAATTAGTTTCCATAAATTTCATTAAACCGTCCAATTACTACCTCACAATCGTTTTTTATTTTTGGAAGTTAAGCTTTTGCTTTAAACTCCCGCTGAAAAAGTGTATTTAATTTAATAATTTCAATGCTTACCATTCTTTTCTGGTAAGTTTATCTTTATAGATGATCGATTTATAATTTAATTTCCACATCCAGAAGAACAAAATTGTAAAAGTTGCAAGGGAAATAAAAAACACAAGCTGCATATTAGAATTCATCTTAAAATCCACTACAGGTCCTGACGTAGTATCATCAGCTGAACCCGGATGGAGTCCAGGCATAATCCTGGGCATAATAAAGATAAAGAAAGGAACAGTAACAAAAGCAATTATTGAGTATACTGCCGAAAGTGAGGCTTTTTTCTCTTCAACCTCAATGGCGCTGCGAAGTGCAAAAAAAGCACCATAAATAAGTAGCAGTACAAAAATACTGGTTTCACGCGGATCCCAGTTCCAGAATGAACCCCAGTTAAATTTTGCCCAAATTGATCCGGTAACTGTTGCAAGCACACAGAAAATTATACCGATCTGTGCAGCAGCATAGGATTTAGCGTCATCATCCAGATCTTTTTTTCTTAAATACTTAATACTATATATTGTAGAGGTTAAAAACGCTATTACGGTCAGCCACGCAGTTGGAACATGGAAGAAAATGATCTTTGCCTTCTCCTCCAGGCCTCTTATAACAGGAAACTGATACCACGCAGTAGGGTGTTCCACGATCGGGAAGGATATTCCGCCTATGATCACAAAACACATCAAGAGAAAAAGTATTGATTTCCAAACCATTTATTTTACCTGATTAAATTATTTGCGTAAATATACTAATCTTTCCAAATAAAGTCGAACAGCAAAAATGAGGCCGTTAATATGACCACATCATAGCAGACCAGTACTGTCAGTTCAACATACGCTTCACTAATTCCGGCGCCATCTATGGAAAACTTTGTCAACTCAAGTAACATAAGGATCAAAGGTAGTAATATAGGAAATGAAAGTACGGGGTATAAAGTTCCCTTTGAACCTGCTTTTGCAATAATTGCTGCAATAATTGTTGAAGCAGCAGCAATCCCGATATTGCCAAGAACAAATGAAATGAGAAAAAGTGAAAGATTTTTCAGCACAAAGGAATCAAAAATAACCGAATAAAGCAAGGCAATAACGATATTCATAGCAAAGACCAGAATAAGGTTAAACAGCAGCTTTCCCGTAAAGACCGTATTAGGTGAAGCTATAAGATGAAGCGTCAAAACCGTTCCCCTCTCCTCTTCTGAGACAAATGCCCTGGAAAGTCCCGACATAGCAGAAAAGAAGATCACAACCCACAATAGTCCGCCTGTTAAATATTCAGAAATCTTTTCATTGCCGATTGAGAATAAAATAACACTTATTGTAACTAAAATAAACATTACAAGGGCATTTATTGCATAGCGGGTCCTTAATTCCGATTGAAAATCTTTTTTAAAGAGATAATAGGCTTTAATCATGATTTCTCCTTATACTTTTCAATCTGAATGATCTCACGGCAAAGTGAAAGGTCGCTTTCTTCATTTGAAGCAACTAACACAATAGATGAAGAAGATGCATCCTTAATAATCTTGTAAACTGTATCTTTGCCAGCACTATCCAGGTTGGACGTAGGCTCATCAAGTACAAGAAGCGAGGGGGAATGCATGAGTGCAAAAATATACTTCAGTCGCTGCTTCATACCGGAAGAATATCCTTTTACCTCATCAAAACGCCTGTCATAGAGCAGGAACTCATTCAGCAGGTTATCAGCCTTCTCTTTATTATAGGGAATGTTCCTTATATTAGCAAAGTGCCTCAGGTTTTCCTCGGCGCTGAATTCGTCATAAAGTACAAGATAAGGAGCTACAAAACCAATATGGTCATGCAACTGGTCTGAGGGAATATTTTTTCCTCCTAAAGAGTGGGTTGCCTTTCCCCTGCTGGCGCCAATTATACCGGTAAGGATCTTTACCAAAGTAGATTTGCCGGAGCCGTTATGCCCTGCAATTCCAAAAATTCCATTCTGATCAAAACAAAAACTGATATCCCTGAAGATCAGTCTTCTTCCGAATACTTTTGACAGATTTTCAACCTTTAGCTGATAGCCGCTACTACTGCTCATTCTGAATTACTATTTTACCTTTCTTGATATTTCCGTTTGAATTTATAACATAAATATAAACACCTGTCTTCAGCCTGTTGCCTTTTGAATCTTTACCGTCCCAGGTGACAATAAATTTATTATTTTGAAGATCCGCAAAGATATTACGGTTACCGCTATAAACCAAATTCAAACCGGCCGTATAGATATAAATTTCGGCATTTTTCAGGTCATTATATTGAACCGGCAGGCTAATCTGGTCATTATTCAGTCTGTTATGATAGTTAAACGGATTAGGATACGCAAAATCTGTTTCTGAATATTCTATTACATCACCGTTAACAAGAATATTATTAAAAAAATCAGTTTCCTGGTAAATACCCAGATTTGAACCTGAAAGGAGAGAATAATAGTTATTAACAACTTTTTTTGATCCGGCAACAGAATCTGTACCTATCGAATAATCCACAAGTGAAAAGCTTAGCGGGTTATCCAAAGCGCGTAACAGATCACCGTCAGTTATTTTCGAGATGATCGTATCGATCCTGCTAGAGCTTTTTATAAGTACACCCATATAGAAATTTGACAAAGGTTCTGTGGAGATCCTGAATGGGAAATTCTCAGTTTTGAGCTCCTGTACAACTTTTGGTCTGATAGCTGCAGGATAATTTGCAGCTTCCGGGAAATACTTACCTGGAATTGCCCTGTAATTTGTATAGAAGGACCATATACCGAACTCATTTAATTCATTTCTGAAGGATGAATTATGTTCAAGAAGGCTTAAGTTAATAGCATTCAGAGCAGGATTATTTACAAAAAACTCCCATTGTCTTTTAATGATATCATAGCCAAACCTCTCCTTTAAGAAAATATTCCATATAGCTATATCATAGCCGCTGAAGCTTGAAAAACGTTTTTCAGGCTGTATCAGATAATTTTTCATGTAAATATAATAATCATTAGAAGTACTGAAGACGAACTCCTCCATAGATGTTGAAGTAAGCTCATGGAAGAAGAGGTCTTCGTCAGTATACTTATAACGTCCGACCTGAATTGAATGGTGGAATTCATGTGCAGCTGTAGCTCTGGCTGCAACAAGTCCTTTTGTATAGAAATAGTTTTCCTTGAAATCATTATCAATCTCAATGTAACTCAGGTATTTATTAGGGGCCCATTGAAATCCAGGCTGAGTAAATCCATATTCCTGAGTAACGAGGTTTTCAATATAAACGTCATATGGTTTTTCGCTTCCACCAAGACTGTCAGTAGGAGGCGGAGGGAACTTCATAAAATTCACTTCGAAAGAATAAGCCGAATCAAGCGCCTGTGCCAGAATTCTTACATTTTGATGAGAACTAAGAGCCGGATCGTATTGAGGCAAATTAGCGCCAGTCGTATCATAGTAAATCCTGAAATGTCCTGAAGGCGAAATAATACTTGTATGAAGTGACGGTCTATCTGTATTTTCTGTTATTTTTTTCTGCTGTTCAAGGCTGAACTGACTAAAATTACTATTTATCTCTGCCCGAAGGGGAAAGCCGCATTTATGAGAAGAATAATCCTCAGTTTCACCAGCAGCAACAGATCTTTGGGCTGCAGAAGCCGGGCTATCCAGCAAAACAAGCCGGTTGTAAAGTGAATCCAGATATCTTTTCGATTTAATCTCTTGCGAAAACAGATCAGGATTAATAAAAAAACAGGGAGTAAGGCACAGAAGGATGCCTAAAAGGATATTTCTCTTATTTTTATACAATTTTCCGCCTTATCGGTATATACCAGATGATATTTATCAGAACTTAAACTTCTTACAAAATAACTTTCCAGGTCTTTTGTTTCAACTATTTTTTTCCCAAGCAGAGTTTTCTGTCTGTTCAGGACATCAATTTTTTCAATCGAACTGCTTTTCTGGTTAAAAATAAACAGATCGTTCAGCCCGCTTTTAAGATTACGCATCTCTGTAATCTGGCTGCCGGAGGAAAAAGAGGCCTTCAGATCTTTAAGCGAGCCTTTCAGGTCCAGCCTATAACATTTATCGCCTGAAGTGACTAGTGCAAATTTACTATTATTATTAAAAATAATATTTACTGATTCGCTACTTTCATTATTAAAAATATCGCCAGCAAAATCAGAAATCTGCATATTGGACTTTAGTGGGAGGACATATCTTGCTCCTGAAAGCTGGACGTTGAAATCTTTATTAAGCAGAGCCTTGTTAAATGAATATCCTTTTTTATCTCTTTTCCAGTAAAATACAGTCAGAAGCTCCTTACTGACATTTATATTTGCCTGCAAAATATTAGAAGCAATTATGCCTGAGCTGGCTGATGTATACCGGAAATTGCTGTATTTATAGCAAAAAAGTCTGAGTGCTCCATTTTGTTTAGCCAAGATATAAAGCAGAGGCCTATTATTACTTTCTTCCTGCTTAATCTTCAGATCTTCAACTGGTTCGGCAGAATATATTTTATCCTTAATGTACTTTTTCTTCTTAAAATCCAGAGTTATTACCTCTATCAGTCTTTTGCCTTTTGAGTAGCAATAAAAAGTTTTAATCCTGCCATTCTGATCACTAATAACAAGATCCGAAGATGATTCAAGAAGAGGTACCGAATAGAACATTGAAGGAATCCCGTCGCTTTTCCGTTCAATAATATTAAGCGAAGATTTAGCCCTGTCGTAATAGCAAAGGTCCGCAATTCCATCGTTTCCGGCATCAAAATAACTGATCCGGGAGGGTTTTACTCCCAGGGCAATTTTTGTATTATCCCGAATGCTGTTTACTTCACTTATAAGATAATACTCTCCAAGATTGCTTAGTCCAACTATACCATGAACATACTTACTGTAAAAAGGTATTATTCTTATTATACCGTTTTTTGAAAGATAGCTTATCTCTGTATAGAATTTGTTAATATCCTTTGCAAAGAGAATAGAAAGCTGAGAAACAGTTTTATTAATATAGGCCAGGTCGAGCAGCCCGTCTCGGTTAAAGTCACCTATAGCCAGATCATCAACAGGTTTCTCAGTTAAGACTGAGAAACTATTATTAAAAGCTGCACGGTAATCACCGAAAAGAAAATTGACCTGGCGGTCTTTAACATAAATAAGATCCGGAATGTTATCAAGATTAAAGTCATAAGATAAAAGGTCATTTATCCTACCATTCAGCTTAAAATCGCGTACTTTATAGAAATCGCCAATAGAATTATTATATAAAAAACAGATCGAAGTACCCAAAAGATCAAAAGCGGCGATATCCGGATAGGTATCATTATTCAGGTCGGCGACTGCCAGGTGTGAAAATATTCTTTTATTAAATATTTTCTTCTCCCCAAGCCGTCCGTTGTTAAAGCTAATAAGGGATATACCGTAGAAAGATCCCCCGGAGACAATTATTTCTTTTTTTCCGTCCCTGTTAATATCCTCAACGGCAAGATTATCAGGGTAGGAGTCAAGCTTTGACTCGCTTAGAATACTAACAGAGCCACTCTGAAATATCCTTAGGATTCCAACTATTCTCTCGCTTCTTGATATAAAGGCATAGTCTGCTGCTGCTGAAGCTGTTTTATTATTAAAAGGTTTTATCTGTGTAATTTCATAACGAAGTTTAGAAGTGCGGCCTGGTAAAGAAAAACGGGCGTTTTCAAGTCCTTTGCTGACGGTTATTTCTTTTTTCTGTGAGTCAAAAAAAAGTATGTCGTTATAAGAATCATTATTAAAGTTCAAGGCCAGCAGATTATTAAATCCGCCCGGGGTCTTGTAACTTTCAAATCTGCAGAATCCATTTACAGGTATTTGAGCTGAGAGCAGAACTGGAAAAAGTAAAACCGAAATAAGCAGCAAATTAAAGAACAATTTAGTCAAGGCTTGGTGTCCGTGAGCTAAGTCGGATCTCTCTTCTTTGCAAAGCTTGATCATAGCGGCGTTTTTCATCTTCAGTTTCAGGGATTATTTTTACTGCCTGGACAGGTTTAACATTATCGTCGACAGAAACAAAGGTTAAGTAGGCTGAATTAGTATGCATCTTTCTCCCAGTTCGGAAGGTCTCGGAATAAACTTTTACTCCAACTTCCATTGAGGTAGAGAACACTCTATTTACAGATGCAATTAGGCTTACCACATCGCCCAATCTGATCGGGTGATGGAAATCGATCTTATCGACAGAGGCTGTAACACAGATCCTGTTGCTGTGTTTAGAAGCCGAAAGAGCAGCACAAATATCAATCCAGTGCATAAGCTGGCCACCAAGAAGGTTACCAAGCTGATTTGTATGGTTAGGGAGCACCAGCTCAGTCATGGAAATAATCGATTCACTTACCCTCTTTGGTTCAGTCATAACAAGTGCCCCCTTTATTATTTAATTACTTGGAATTACAAACTACTTGTCTTGGAAAGAGATTCCTGTATTTTTTTTACCTCTGCAATGTTTGTATCTCCCGGATATTTCTGAAGGAAGGAAGAGATTTCATGCAATGCATTAACATTGTCTTTTTTGGCAATGAGTATCTTGATCTTATTATACATTGCAACCGGAGCATATTTTGTATCATGGTAAGTTTCTTCAACTAAAGTATAATAGTAAACTGCAGCATTATAGTTTTCCATTACTTCATAGATACGTCCGGCATTGAATTCCTTTTCAGCTAATTTTGTATTCAGCTCATTTATCTTCTTTTCTGCCTCAGTTACCCTTTGGTCTGTAGGGAAGAAATCGATAAATGCCTGGAATTCTTCTATACTTTTTTTAGTATATCGCTGGTCAAGCTGATAGTCAGGTGAGAGCTGGTAATAAGATTCGGCAAGCATAAACTGAGCCTGTGGGACGAGTTTACTAGCCGGAATATCTTTAATAAGTTTACTGTATTCATAAGCAGCAAGAATATATTCCTGTTTTTTAAAGTGACTTTCAGCCAGGTAAAATTGGGCCTGATCGACAACGGCACTGCCGGGGTACTGCATAAGAATGGTTTGAAATTCACTTATTGAGGCAAGATAATCCTGCTCATTAAAAAGTTTCATAGCATATGTTAAATGCTCATCGGCGTTCATATTGGTAGTATTAACTGTAGTGGCACAACCGGCCAGAGCTAATGCAACGACAAATAAGATAACTAGGTGTTTAATCATGGACCTGTAATTTGATTTTATAATATAAATGATAACAAAATTAAAGAAATTTGCTGCTTATTCAAAGGTAAAAAAGCAATCTCAGGCAAACAGTTACTCTCTTAAATTGCCATTCAAAACAATTGTACTCCTGAAATTCAAAATGGTTTCAGCATATTATTTACTTCTTAGCATATTATTTACTTCTTATTGTAAAAAACAAATAAATCACTGCTGCAGCCGTACCAAGTGCAATAACAGGCTCTAATAATGAAGAAAATACCGGTTCAGGGGGCATTTCACCACGAGTAAATGGATATGCAGAATTTTCGAGGGTTTTCAGGTCATTTTGTCCTACAGTATCCTCATTACGATACTTAAAATTTCTGGTATCAGTAACTCTCCCATTCAGAGAAATTATATAGTTACCCTTAAGCAGCACTTCCCGCTTAACCATAAAAGGTCCGAAAAAGCCATCACGGAACATATCTGGATAATAAACCTTTGCATCCTCAAAAGCTAAAGATACCGCCGGGCCTGAAGTGTCAGGAACAGTAAGAACAGTTTTACCGGAGTCTTTTAACAAAGAGATAATTTTGTTCTCAAAAACCGAGTAGGAGTTATTCATTGAAGTTTTCAGATAGACAGTTTTTTCACTTTGCGGGAGTTTTCTCACCAGGCTGACGACAACAGAGTCTGTCAGCCTGAAGAAAATATCAAGATTACTCAACTCCTGCGCACTGCAGGTTTGGGAAATAAAAATAAGCGATACTAAAACAAATAGGAATTTAATTCCGGATTCAGACTTCAATTTTCTTTCAGTTTTTCTCTCAGGCATATATTCCACGAATTTTTAGAGTATTTGCTACCTTGTCGATTGCAAGCAGGTAAGCCCCCAAGCGCAAGGTTTGTTTATATTTTTCTGCATGGAAGTAAACATTATTAAAAGCTTCCTGCATCATATTTTCAAGTCTTGAATTTACCTGGTCGAGAGTCCAGAAATATCCCATTCTGTCCTGGACCCATTCAAAATAAGAGACCGTCACGCCACCGGCATTTGCAAGTATGTCAGGTACTACAAGTATTCCTTTTTCCTGCAGTATCGGGTCAGCCTTAGCTGTTGTAGGGCCATTTGCACCTTCGACTATTATCTGACATCTTAATTTCCCCGCATTATGTTTTGTTATCTGGTCTTCCTTTGCAGCCGGGACAAGCACATCACATTTTAATTCCAGAAGATCCTCATGGCTAATTGCCTCAGATTCAGGATAGCCGGTCAAAACCTTGTTTTTTGCAAAATACTTCAGGACTTCAGGAATATTAAGTCCCCTGCTGCTGTATATTGATCCGTTTATATCTCCAAGTCCAATTATCTTCATTCCCTGCTTATAGAGCAGTTCAGCAGTAACGCTGCCAACATTACCAAACCCCTGAACGACAGCTTTTGAGTTTTTTACATCCAAACCTTTTTTTGTCATTGCAGCCATTGTAATTATCATAACTCCGCGTCCTGTTGCTTCACGTCTTCCCAAAGAACCGCCTAAGATCAAAGGCTTTCCGGTAACGACAGCACGCGCAGTAGCCTTCATATGCATGCTGTAAGTATCCATTACCCAGGCCATTACCTGCTCATTTGTATTCATATCAGGAGCGGGGATATCCCTCTCCGGGCCAAATACATCCAGAAGATTTGCAGTAAAACGCCTGGTAAGCCTTTCTAACTCCCCCTGGCTTAAAGAAGCCGGATCGCACACAATTCCGCCTTTTGCACCACCGAAAGGTATATTAACTACAGCACATTTCCAAGTCATCCAGGCCGCTAATGCCTTCATTTCATCCAAAGTAACATCAGGAGCAAACCGGAGTCCTCCTTTTGATGGACCAAGCAAGTCATTGTGAATGACCCGGTAGCCTTCAAAGACTTTAATTTTCCCATTATCCATAATAATTGGAATTGATGTAATAATCTGCTTTACAGGTGATTTGAGGTACTGATAAGCGCCGTCTTCTAGCCCCAGGATTCGTGCAGCTTCCTCAAAACGTTCCATCATCGATTCAAAAGGATTCTCCCTATTTGTAATTGGTGCCGGTTCCTTATAATTTGTATCCATATCTTATCCCTCCTGATTATCTAAAACATTTCTTAGCTTTTCTATTTTCCTAATATCCCGGGTAAAAATATATTTAATATACAGATCGTATAATTTTACCTGGTACATAAATCTCAAAGAGCCTAGTTATTACTTAAAATATATAATTTCCTTTAATTTTCCTTACCAACTTTAATATCATTCAAGGCGAATATCCTTTAAAAATGAAAAAGCCGGTCTTAATTCAGACCGGCTTTTTCTAAAAGGAATAATACTTTATAATTACTTAACAAGCATCATCTTCTTTGACTGTGAGAAGTTTCCTGCCTGGATTGTATATAAGTAAACACCGCTAGTTAATTTTGAAGCGTCAAATTTAACTTCATATTTACCTGTATTCATTTCTCCGTTAAGCAATGTAGCAACTTCTCTACCGAGGATATCAAAAACTTTCAAAGTAACGTTACTCTTTTCAGGAACGCTGAAAGTAATAACTGTTGAAGGGTTGAAAGGATTTGGATAGTTCTGGTCAAGAGTATAGGTCATTGCAACTGCAGCTGTACGTTCAACTGATGTCAAAGGAGTTGTTTCCTGATCAGTCTTAACTTCAGCGTTTGTCCATGTATCAACAGGAGCTGTATATGGCTGAACAAAAGTTCTTGCAGCAGTCTGTTTAATGAATCTTACTCTGTAAGCGAAGTTTGCATAACCGCTTGGTTCGTATGTCCAAGTCTTGTTATCAGCGCCAACGAAGCCGTATCTGTAAACAAATCCGTTCCATGATGGACCTTTAACAGTCATTGTACCAACGTAGATGCTATCGCCGGCTTTCTGCGGGAGAAGCTGTACTACTCTGTTGGTATCCTGAACTTTCCATCCCTGTGTTCTCTGGAATGCAGGTTCGCCGCATACCCAGAATACTTTGTCAGTAGCAGGGTTGAAAGGAATAGGCTGTTTCTTAACATCCATAGCAGGAGCCATGTTTACTCTGAAAGTAATTGCTGCAGTTTTACCAGCTGCTATTACCCAGTCAGGATTAATACCATCATAGTAACCGATACCAGCATCCTGATCCTGTTTACCCTGGAATAAAATACCTCTGTTACCGCCGCCGGTTACTATAGGTCTTTCATACCTGTTATCTTCGGTAAGGATTGAATCTGTATGACCAGCACCGAATCTCATGAAGTACTTGTAATCCTGTCTTCCATTTAATTCAGCGTTAACAAAAGGTACATTTAAGAACCATTTGATCGGGTTCAAAGCATCTTTCTGCATGAAAGCTCTTGCTTTGTCATTATCACCCCAGCCATTGAAAGAACCTCTTACAGAAACTGAATCTTTAGTAGGATCAAAGATACCAACTTCTTTCATAACGCTCATATCAACTCTGAAAATAATGCTTCCATTACCAACTGGTTTGAAAACAGAATCCCTGTTAAAGAAAGCTGTAAAAGTTGTACCGCCGGCAGGAACAATGATCTGTCTGTTAGGATCATCTTCCCAGGTGCTTCCGTTAAGAACGAACTTAAAGTTCAAAGTGTCACCAACTTTTGCTGAATCATATGTATAAGCATAGATTGAATCATTTGGTGCAGTTAAGCGTGTCAACTGAGTAGCAGTAGCATTCCAGCCCTGGAAGTTACCTGCAACAGTTATTTTATCCTTAGCAGGGTCAAACTGCCCCTGTTTCATTTTTACTGACATGTTTGCTCTGAAGGTAACCTTTACCACCTGAGCATTCAATGCAGTAAATCCAGCCAGAAGGAGGATAAATAATAACGATTTTTTCATAAGTGCTCCTTTGTTTTTGAGAGATTATTTGTTAGAAGATATCATTTATTAGGAACAATGTCAAAACTTTAAAACCAGACCAAAACTGTGAGTATTTCCCAGATATTTGTACTTTTGGAACGCATAATCAAGAGAAACACCGAAAGAACTCATATGGCCGTAATTTAAGCCAACACCCAAAGTCAGGCCTTCCGGGCTGTCTTTGAGGAACAGAGTTTTATAACCGCCTCGCAGAGCTATCATTTCGTTAAAGAGAGCTAATTCACCACCGACGTTTACATACTGAGCATTGTCATTCGGGTGAATACCGTCAACTGAAAGAGTAAAACGCTGACCTTCAATAAACTCGAAATCCCTTGAAAGTCCGATCTGAAGTTTA
>JBLNEL010000420.1:0-3237 GCA_050262615.1 Bacillota bacterium | reverse complement strand
GTCTCCGGTTTTACTTTATTATCATTATTAAGTGCACGTGAAATTGTTGCAATTGAAACATTAGCTTTATCAGCCAGTTCTTTAATTGTTATTGACATTATTCCATCTATAATTATTGTTTAATATTATATTCTGTATTAATAATTCTCTTCCGCCAGAGGCGGCAGTACATACTGTATCTCCTATTCATATTCTTAATTCCCGCCTTCCGGCAGGCAGGCTTAATTCTTAATTCTTAATTCATAATTCTTAATTCCCCATTACATATTTATTTTACTTCCCCTCTCCCACAATTCGTACCATCCTGTAAACTGTTCTGTATAAGGAACAGCAAATATCTCTCCTCCAAATCCCATGTATCTTACTACCACAAGATTAATAAATACATTACTGACCTGCTTTAATGCTCCTTCATATATTTTTACACCGTATCTTTGAGCCAGGCCTGCTGTAAATTCATTTATATATTTTTCAAACCTGCTTAGTGTTACTTTGCTTTTTATCTGGTCCTTGACTTCATTAAAATCCTGCGGATTAACCGGCTTGTCTGTTTTTCTGTCAAGCAGTTTAATTATTGAATATCCATCTTCAGTCTTGATCGGTCCATAGATATCCCCAATTGCCATATGTGATGTTGCACTTCCCAGGTCGCCATTTAATGTCACAGGGAAATAATCAAATTCTCCAGATCGGGATCTAACTGAATCTCTTTTAGTATATAGTTTTGCAAGTTCCTGAAAACTCTTACCATTATTTAGTTCTTTTAAGACCTTTTCAATTACTTCAAGACTGTCTGTCAGTATCTCTGCAATCTTTACCTTTTCAATGGGGATCGGTTTTTCCCCACTTCGCTTAAATATTTCAAAGGCTTCTTTATCAGACACTTTTACTGAATCAAAAATATCCAGCATAAGCATCTTGGATAAATACGAGTCCTTCCACATTTGTGAGTACTTTCTGATATCTTTTGAATTATCCAGCCCCTGCCTGATAGCTTCCTGAGCTAATAGTTCACCTTCGATAAACTTTTTTATATGTGCTGAAAGGGCTGATCTTACTTCTCTTTCATTTAGCCCGTTCGTAATAAGTCCATCATGCGAAAGCTGATTTAAGAAATATTTTATTCCTGTTACTCCTTTGGGCATACGAATGAAAGCACCATCGGTATTCTGAAAAACTTTCTCAGCTGAAGTAATTTCTGACCCAATTAAATAAAACTTGCTTATTGAAGTCTCCTTTACTTTTGCCAAATATTTTTCCTTAAACTCCTGATAAAAATATTTTGCCAGTTTCTCAAATGCTTCTTTATCAGCAGATATTTTCCTTCCGCCGAAGAACCGGTTATAATAGTTCAGGTAATGTGAGTATTCTGACCTGGTCTTAATTATTCTTTTTATATCTTCAAGCTTATTTGCGGCATCAATATTCTCACTGCTATTTTCTATATCAGCAAGCTTCAGTATATAATAACCATCCTTAGAACATAATGGCTGTGTAAATTCTCCAATTTTTAATTTGAATAATATATCTTCGATCTCCTTCTCCATTGAACCAAACCTAACTATTCTGAACTCAACCTGATCTTTGACCTCAGGGCGAAGTGAAAGAAGTGAATCAAATGGAATTCCCCTTTGCAGCAGTTGAAAGATCGTGTCTAACTCATTCTGGTCCTTAGAATATATAAAATTAACCTTGAGCTGTTTACTGCTTCTTTTAATACCCTCAGCAATATCTTCTTTTGAACAGATAACTTTCTCTTTAATTTCTTTGCTATAAAGCGCATCTCTGATATACATGTTATCCAGAGGAGTCATGATATCCTTAAATATTTCCAGCGTATCATAGCCTCTGGCCTGAGCTTCGAGTGACAGGAGCTTTTCTGCAATTAGCTGCTTTAAGAATTCAAGTTTACTTTCTTCCCTGTCATTTTTTTTCTTAAGATCCGGATGAACACTGAAATCATATCTTTCCTTAAACTCAGATTCATAGATATTGCACTTCCCTGCTGAAGCAACAACCTTCTCTTTCTCCTGCTGAGCAAAGAGGATTCCACTAAATATCCAAAATATTATTACTCTGATCACCATAAACTTTTACCTTCCCCGGCTGCCTTTAAAAATGAAGTCCTACTGTAAACCTGTGAGTATTATTAAGCCTGCCGTAATTTGCCCATGCATAATCAAAGCTTATATTCTGATTTTCGGCAAAATTTACTCTGGCGCCTGTACCTAGTACAAGCCCGCCTTCCGAATCCTTCAGAAACAGATCTCTGTAGCCTCCTCTGATTGCAAAAGTATTAAAGAACAGCCACTCGCCTCCCGCATTTATCCTTTCGGCATTGTCATTCGTATGCATTGCATCTGTCGCTATTGTTAGCTGATTCCAGTCATTTAGTCTTAATGGATAGGAGAGTCCAACACGGAATAACGTAGGAAGGCCAAATGATCCCATTCTTAATTCTGCAGGTATTCTGGAATTATCACCATGCTGTTCAGGATCAGCATCATACGAAAAATCAATATCACGCCCGCTGTAGGATGACCGTGGCCCAAAATTAGAAACACTTGCGCCTACTGTCAGTCCTTCTATAGATGACTGATACTGTACTCCAAAGTTAAAAGAGATATCACTAAGACTTGTATTATAAATTGTTTCCTGCAGATAATTAACTGCTACTCCTGCCGATACTCTGTCTGTGAGCATTATACCCCATGCAACACCCAGTGAAACGTTAGTAACTCTGTAAAAAAGCCCTGATCCTCTTTCCTGAGCTACAGTTGTTATTTCAATATCTCCTGAATTTAATGAAATTGCCTGAAGTGCTAGTGTCCCCAAACCGCTTATGTTCATTGCGGCAGAGGCATAGTTATATGTGATATCAGCCAGCCACCTGTTATACGTAAACTGAACATCTATTCCGTTAATGCGGCCAAGTGCAGCTGGATTATAAAAACCTGCTGAAGCCTCTCCTGACTGCGAAGCCCCTGCATTGCCCATTGCAACTAACCGTGAACTTGGTTCTATTTTTAAGAATTGTCCGACCGTTGTCCCTACTTTGCTCTGGCAAAATAAATTTCCGGAGAGTAAGGTAACGATTATCATTATTTTATTAAAATAATTTTTTTTCATTTCTTCCACCGTAGTCTTTATTTTACAATTGCAAATTTGCCGATGTAATCATCTACTCCCTGAGCTTCAACATGATAGATGTATAGCCCGGGTGCAATTTCCAGATTA
>JBLNEL010000419.1:0-3415 GCA_050262615.1 Bacillota bacterium | reverse complement strand
CCTAAGCCGGTACCTATGATCAGACCTATTGCATTTTCATATTGCTTTGCTTTCCCAAAATACTTTTCACCTGCAGCAAAACAATTGGCATCATTATTAATATAAACAGGCAGTGCATATCTGTTCTCCATCAGGTCTTTTAGGCGAACCTCTTTCCAGGATGGGATATTCTGCACATCATATACAATTCCTTGTTTTACATCAACAACACTCGGAACACCTATACCAATACCTTCTATCTCCAGGGTACTCTGCTTTAACTGATCGATTAATTCAAAAATCGAATCTATTACTTCATCTGCACTGCCTTCTTTTTTTACCTTTGCTGATAATACATTGCCTAAATTGCCTTTTGTAACTATACCTGCACGAATATTTGTCCCGCCCAGGTCGATTCCTATAACACTCATTATTTCCTCTAAAATTAAATTGAACAGTTTAATTCTAACAGAACTTTAATTCTAACAGAACTTTAATTCTAACAGAACTATTTTTATTCGCAGCAGAGACTAAACTGCTTCAGTTTCTTTTTTCTTAAGGCTGATTGTCTGATTGTTGATGATTGGTTTTGACCAAATACCAATACTAAAAATGTATCCCAAAGTTAAATATAAGAAGAACATTCCGTATTTAAGACCAAATATATCACCAAGCCAGCCAATAATTAAAGGAACTATTGCTCCGCCAATTATTGCTGTACAAAGTATGCCGCTAAATGAACCATGGTTTTTATCAATTGAATTTAAGGCTAGGGAAAATATAATTGACCACATAACTGAGGCTGAAAATCCCATCATTGGGAAGGCTATCAGGGCTAAATCCTTACTTCCGAAAAATGCCAATGTGAGCCAAATGAAGGCTGAAATCGAAAATCCTATTAATACCTTCCGGCTGTCGATGAACTTCAGAAATAATAACCCAAGCAGACATCCTGCTGTCATAAGACCCCAGAACCAGGATACAGTGCTGGCACCTACAGTCTGAGGATCTAATCCATGATAAGTATTAAGGAATTGTGATATCCAGTTGGCTACACCCTGTTCAGTTCCAACATAGGCAAAAACTCCAATAAAATATAAAATAACTGTTTTTTCCTTGAACAGATTCTTATGTATCTCCCATGCCCCTGCAATTTCATCTTCCTTTCTTTCCACTTTTGGAAAACGGGATAGGAATATCAGAAATGCCATTATCAAAGCTACCATTGCAAAAATCCAGTAAAGTGAAATCCATGGCAGATCCTTAGGGACAATCTGACTGAATGTTGAGATTAAAAACTTGTCTGTATTTCCTGCATTTAAATTCGTTACAAGATATGAGTAAACATATGGACTTAAAAAAGATGCCGCCCCAAAGACAAGTTGCGCAGCAACTGAATTAAAAGCAAAATGCTCCTCTCCCCCGGCTACCCTGAGCAATGGATTTATCGCCACCTGAAGCATTGCCATACCTATACCGATAAGAAAGATTGAAAACATGGCTATAAAAAATGACGGAACCAGTGCAAAAAGCAAAGCCCCTGCAAATGCCACCAAAAAAGCACTGAACATTATGGGCTTTTCCTTATACCTGTCGACAAGCATACCAGAAGGTATCGACATAACCCCGTATGCTATAAAAAAAGAAAACGGGAATAATGCGGCAAGTGTCAGATTCAGCTTAAAGCTTATTATAATTTCAGGGATTATAGGACCGAGTATATTTGTTAAAAAAGATATAACAAAAAATATTACAAAAATTAATCCTATTATGTAATAATTCCGTTTCATTTTTATCCTGCCTGGTTTTATGCAAATTAAAAAATAAAATACTTCTTCTTACTTTAGTAAATTCCCGCTTAAAAATAATAAAATAATAATTATTTAGTTACTCTTTTTAATGAGAATTATCCTTGATAATTAAGTCCTGCCGTAAAAAAACAAAAAAAAAAAGCCGGATAATCTTAAATTACCCGGCTTACATTTACAAGCTTACAAAAAGATTTTACAAAAGGTTTATCTGTTATTTCTTAACCAAAGTCTTTTTAATGAATCCATTCTTGCTCTTAATAAATCCAGTTCATTATCAGGTCCGGGAACCAGATTAAATCCTCCAAAGTTTACATTTGCTCCTGGATTACCATAATCCTGTCCACCGTTAGGATCAGGTTTTGCCCTTAGATTCTTATCTAAATCACTTCCAAATCCACTAAAGTCCAGGTCCCTGAAGCGTCTTGAAGGTCGTTGGTTAGAGGCAATTTGTCCCTGTTCACCGTTCCTTGGCTGCTGCAGATTAATATTACCCTGCGATGCAGCTTTAGAACTGCTGCTTCTGGGTGCCTGCTTTTTTATAACAACATCAGTAGAAGAAATGCTTCCGGGATCTATCAGGTGACCTTTTAAGTTATTGTTATTTTTCTCAGACCGGGCAGTTGGAGCAGAACGCTGAGGGGGTACTTTTATAAATGGATTTTCAGTTTCAGGCTGCTGTGAAATTAACAAAAATGCAACAACTGCACACGCAGTCAGTGCTGCAGCCGGGAGTAAAGGCCGCTTAAAACTAAAATAATAAAGGAATCCTTTTTTCTCTTTTTCAGCGTACTTTAGATTATTAATTCTCCGTTTAAGATTCATCTCGAAATCCGGAGGAGCATCAACCCTTGGGAGCTGCTTAAGCGACTCGATTACTTCTTTAAACTGTTCATCTTCAATATTGTAACTGCTTTTTTTCATAGGCATCACTCTTTATAAATTGATTTTAACAATTTCTGAAGTTGTGCTCTCCCCCTGTTTATCCTTGATTTTACTGTGCCTATTGAAAGCCCCGTTATTTCGGCAATTTCCTCATAGGATAAGTCCTGCACATCTCTGAGAATTACAACCTCTCTGTAAACCTCTTTAACCTTCGAAAGTGCTTTCTGAATTATTTTATTTTTAATTTCACTGTCAGCTAAAACATCTGGAGTATGCGATGTATCAGTTATATCAAATGCCTGCTCATCATCATTATTACCATGAATTGAAAAAAGCCTTTTTCTCTTACGCCTTTTTAATTCATTTTTAGCCAGATTAGTGGCAATAGTATATATCCACGTCGAGAACTTGGCAAAAGACTTGTAAGAGTCTTTATGCAGGTAAAATCTGATCATCGTGTCCTGTACCACGTCTGTACTGACATCCTTATCCCCTACAAAACGAAAAACAAAATTCGTAAGCGGATCTTTGTACCTTTTTACCAGGATTTCATAAGCTTCTACTGTATTATTTGCCTGAAATTCTGCAATTAATTCTTCGTCTGTAAGTTCAGATAAGTTTTTACTCAATGATATTTATACTCTATAGATTTAAAAATGTTTCAATTCGGATAGATAATTTTAATTAAATGAGGTTATAAAATCAAACTATTATTAAAAGCTGACAAAATCTCTCAGTTTAAC
>JBLNEL010000418.1:0-7924 GCA_050262615.1 Bacillota bacterium | reverse complement strand
GAGGCTCTGCTTCAGGCCTCAAACTTCTTCGGAGTAATTGAAGACCGTCAGGGGCTTAAGGTAGCCTGCTTAGAGGAGATAGCATTTAACATGGGCTTTATTGACAGAGAAAAATTCGAAGCTGTAGTTAACTGCATTCCAAAGTCGCTCTACAGGGAATATTTAGAAAGAGTTTTAAGAGAGAGTCTTTAATTTATGACAATAGAAAAAACAAAACTTGACGGAGTATTATTAATAAAGCCTGATGTATTTAAGGATGGGCGCGGTTACTTTTTTGAATCTTTCAACAAAATAAAGTTTGAACAGTCGGGATTAAATTTTAATTTTATACAAGATAACGTTTCCAGATCCTGTTATGGTACAATAAGAGGACTGCATTACCAGGTTGGAGATAATGCCCAGGGCAAGTTATGCCAGGTAATTTACGGCTGTGTTTTAGATGTTGCAGTTGATATAAGGTTTGGTTCTCCTACATTCGGCGAGTATGCAGCCTTTGAGCTTTCAGATAAGAACAATCATCAGTTATGGATACCGCCGGGTTTTGCCCATGGATTTTCGGTCTTATCTGATGAAGCCCTGTTTTATTATAAGTGTACAGCTCCATACAGCAAGCCTGATGAAAGGTCTATAAGGTTTGATGATCCAGAGATTGGTGTTGCCTGGCAGATAGTTAATCCTGTTGTTTCAGAAAAAGATCTGGCAGCAAAGCGGTTTAAGGATATAGAAAAGGATTTTACTTACTAAACACAGTGAAGACATTTAAAGAAAACGGAATAAAAAAATACAGTCATTTGTATAAAACGGAGGAACAATGAATCTTGCAGTAATAGGTACAGGCTATGTAGGCTTAGTATCAGGAACATGTTTTGCAGAAATGGGCAATCAGGTCATATGTGTAGACAACAATCCTGAAAAGTTAAAGAAACTTCAGGGTGCGGAGATGACCATATATGAGCCAGGACTGGATATCATCTTCTACAGGAATATTGCAAAGAAAAGATTATCATTTACAGATGACTTGAAAATGGCTGTCCTAAACAGTGAGATCATATTCTTATGTCTTCCTACTCCACAGGGAGAAGACGGAAGTGCAGACTTGAAGTATGTCTTCGGAATAAGTGAAGAGATAGGGAAGATATTAAAAGACTCAGGTGACAAGGATCTGAAGATAATAGTAGACAAGTCCACAGTTCCAGTAGGCACGGCAAGGCAGGTAAGGGAGATAATATCGAAGTACAAGGTAAAGAACTTTGAGATAGTCTCAAATCCTGAGTTTTTAAGGGAAGGCTTTGCAGTAGAGGACTTTATGAAGCCTGACAGGATCGTAATAGGTGCAGACAGTGCTCAGGCAATGGAGAAGATGAGAGTATTATATGAGCCATTTGTACGTCAGGGTAATCCTATTTTAGAGATGGATACAAACAGTGCAGAGGTAACAAAGTATGCAGCCAATTCATACCTTGCGATGAGAATAACATACATGAACGAACTTGCAAATTTCTGTGAGAAGGTCGGGGCGAATGTGGATATGGTAAGAAAAGGCATGGGTACAGATTCAAGAATAGGCAAGAGGTTCTTATTTGCAGGCATTGGATATGGCGGCAGCTGTTTCCCGAAGGATGTAAATGCACTTATAAAGACATCGATTGAGAATAACTCTGAGATGAAGATACTCTCAGTAGTTGACAAGGTAAACAAGGCACAGAAGCTGGTACTGGTAGATAAGCTTCTCAGTCACTTTGGCGGAGAAGTAAAGGGCAGGACCTTTGCAGTATGGGGGCTGGCATTTAAGCCGAACACGGATGATATGAGGGAGGCTCCGGCGGTTGTAATATTAAAAAGGCTGCTTGAACTTGGAGCCAATGTAAAGGCATATGACCCTGCAGCAATGGAATCAGCAAGGTTTTACTTAAAAGATCAGATCGAGTATACTTCAGATGAATATGAAGCAGTTCAGGGCAGTGATGCGCTTTTAGTTTTAACAGAATGGAACGAGTTCCGTAATCCTGACTTTATGAAAGTAAAAGAAGAATTAAAAGCTCCTGTAATATTTGACGGGAGAAATATTTTCACACCTGAAAAGATGAAAGAGCTTGGTTTTACTTATTATTCGATCGGCAGAGTGCCTGTAATTTCAGATTAAAAGCTGAAAAAAAATAGCTAAAAAAATCAGCTAAAAGGTTATCTGAGAAAAAAGCTGGCTGAAAAAAGCTGGCTGAAAAAAGATTAAAAAAATAAGGTCCGGTTATATAGTTAGTATAGCCGGACCTTTTTATTTGCAACTATTAAAACTGATCTTCCTATAGAAACCACCTTAGCAGTTCAGCACATCAAGATAATATTGTTCATAAAGAGGGACGATCTTCTTCTTATCAAATTCACTTACTGCGCGGTCGCGTGAATTTTTTGAAAATTCCTTATATTTCTTATCGTTTGTAAGCAGGTCGATTGCATATTTTGCCATTCTATCAATGTCGCCTATTTCAGCAATATAGCCTGTTTCATTATGGTTTATAAGTTCAGGCAGGCCACCGACGCTTGTGCTTATAACAGGCACGCCGCATGACATTGCCTCCAAGGCAGACAGCCCGAAGCTCTCAGACTGTGAAGGCAGCAGGAACAGGTCAGATGAGCTCAATATTTCAACTAATCCATCCTGTTTTCCAAGGAAGAGAACATCCTTATGGATATCAAGTTCGCGTGAAAGTCTTTCACATTCATATCTATCGGGGCCATCGCCGACTAAAAGCAGTTTGCTTGGGATTTCTTTTCTTATTTTTTCAAATATTCTTATAGTATCGGGTACTCTTTTTACCGGGCGGAAGTTAGAAGTATGGACAAGGATTTTTTCTCCGTTAGGAGCAATATGGTCTCTGAAATTTCTATTTCCATCGGGTTTAAAGAGTTCAGTATCAATAAAGTTATAAATTACTCTTATATCCTTTTCGATATGGTAATTTGTCAGAGTTTTTTCTTTCAGGAATCTGGAAACAGCAGTAACGCCGCAGCTTTCCTCGATAGAGAACTTAACCAGCGGCAAAAACGAAGGTTCGAGTCCAACGAGTGTAATATCAGTGCCGTGCAGAGTAGTAATTACTTTCAGGTCGCTTCCCATTTTCTGCAGGATCTGTTTTGAAAGGTAGCCGCTGACAGCATGGGGGATTGCATAGTGCACATGAATCAGGTCAAGTTTTTCATATTTAACAACCTCTATAATTTTGCTAGTAAGTGCAAGTGTATAGAGCTGGAATTCGAAGAGCGGGTAATTACTGATCTCGACTTCATGAAAGAAGATATTCTCGACAAAGTTAGTCAGTCTGTGGGGCATTGCATAGCTGATAAAATGGACCTGGTGGCCTTTTGAGGCCAGAGCTTTACCAAGTTCAGTTGCGACCACACCACTTCCGCCGTAAGTAGGGTAACAGGTAATACCAATTTTCATGTTAAAACAAAGCTTATTATACTGAATTTTCTTTAATATCTAAATATATGATAATTATTTTCATTTACCACTACCATTTAATCAAAGTTTAATCCAAAAATTTCTGGAGTCCGGATGCAATTATTTTCTGATTTATTTAAATTAAAAGCCTGTTAAATTGAAAATAAGTAAGAAAATAAAATGAAGCTGCTGATAATCGGGCATTCAGTTGAAGATCAGATTCATATGGAACAGCGGGAGGTGCATTCTCCCGGCGGTATTTTCTATAGTGCCATAGGAGCAAGGAATTTTTCCGAATCAGAAGATGAGATCACACTGGTTACTTCAATTGACCAGTCAAGCTACAGTTTATTCTCATTTCTTTATGATTCTTTTCCGAAGGAATATTTCCAGATGTTAGAAAATATTCCAAGAGTACATCTCTATATTTCAGGCAGTGCTGAAAGGTGTGAGACGTATGAGAACCTGGCCGAAGGACTTGATATTTCACGTGCGGGTGATCTTAGCCGGTATGACGGCATACTGATAAACATGATAACCGGTTCTGATATCAGTTTAAATGATCTTTTAGAGATAAGGAAAAGATTCCGGGGAATAATATATTTTGACCTGCACACGCTCTCACGCGGTGTTGATGAGAGCAACCGGCGATATTTCCGACCAGTTCCTGATGCTGAGAAGTGGATAAGTTCAGTTGACATTCTACAGGTAAATGAAAATGAGTTACTTACGTTAAGCCGAAAAGAGAGTGAAACTGAGATAGTAAAGGATATAATGCAATATGGGCTAAAAACACTGATTATCACAAAAGGGGAGCAGGGGAGTATAATATATTTCTACAGAGATGGGAAATTGAACTTTTTGACTCAAAATGCAATTAAGACAAGTGGTATAAATAAAGTTGGGTGCGGCGATATATTCGGTGCAGCGTTCTTTTGTACATATTTAAAGAAAAGAAGTCTGGAAGATGCAGCAGAAATTGCCAATATTGCATCAGGATGCGTTACAAATTATTCAGATATCAACGGGTTATTAAATTTAAGAAATGATACATTCGCACGATCTAATTAAAAAAAGAATTCTGGTTGTTGGTGCAAACGGAATGCTCGGGCAGAGGATATTACGCTTTTATAAAAATCACAGGAACGTAGAGCTGTTGGCCTCCTCGTTAGAAGAAAGTCCTTTTGACCAGGATATATCCTATGTTACGATGGATATTACAAGAAGAGATTCAGTTAAGGACATAGTCTATGATTTTTTTCCAGATGTAATTATCAATGCAGCTGCATACACAAATGTAGATCAATGCGAAAAAGACAGAGAGGCTGCATGGAAGATAAATGTAAAGGGACCGGAACATTTAGCTGAGACAGCCCGGATAATTGATGCTCATCTGATCCATGTATCTACTGATTATGTTTTTGACGGGAGGAACGGTCCATATTCTGAAGATGAAAAACCGAGGCCTCTCGGTTATTATGGAAGGACAAAACTAGCAAGTGAAAATGCTGTCAGGCTTATTGGTCCGGTAAATACAATAGTAAGGACAAATGTATTATATGGGCCAGTCAAAAACGGCCGGGCTGATTTTGTAAGGTGGGTGATTGATTCATTAAGGGCAAACAGGCAGATAAGTATAGTTACAGATCAGCTTAATAATCCAACCTATATTGACGATCTTGTGCAGGGGATTTACAGGATAATCGAGCAGAAGAAGCAGGGGATATATAACATTGGGGGGCTGGAGTTTCTTTCGCGTTTTGATTTTACAATAAAGATTGCCGATTTTTTCAAGCTTAACAAGGAGTTAATTAAGCCAATCAGGACCTGCGATTTAAACCAGCAGGCACCAAGACCATTAAATTCCGGGCTAATTACATTAAAAGCTGAAATACAATTAGGTTATAAACCACATACAATTAAAGACACCTTTTTCCAAATGAAAAAAGAACTCGGATTATGAAACATCTTCTGTTGTTCCTGCTGTTATCCTGCCTGATAACTTTTAATAATTTTTTCTCACAATCTCATTTCCCTGAATGGGCAAAAGGAATAGTCTGGTATCAGATATTTCCCGAGAGGTTTGCAAACGGTGACACGTCGAACGACCCGCGTGCAAAGGATGTTTTTATCAACAGACCTATTCCTGAAGGGTGGAAGAAGACAAGCTGGACATCCAACTGGTTTTCAGAGTCGGACTGGGAGAAAAAAATTGATTCACGTTTAAGAGATAAGATCACAATGCGCCGTTACGGCGGAGATATACAGGGAATAATAGACCATCTTGATTATATAAAAAGTCTGGGAGTTGGTGCTATATATTTTAATCCGATCTTTGAATCGATCTCAATGCACAAGTATGATGCCTCTACATATCATCATATAGATGCCAGTTATGGACCTGATCCTGAAGGGGACAGAAGGGTAGTAATGCTGGAAACTCCGGAGGACAGCTCGACCTGGGTATGGACAAAGGCAGATAAGTTATTTCTTAAGCTGATAAAGGAAGTTCATAAGCGGGGCATGAAGATAATAATTGACGGAGTTTTTAATCACACAGGAACTGAGTTCTGGGCCTTCAAAGACATAATGAAGAATCATGAAAAGTCGAAATATTTTGACTGGTATGAGGTCAGGTCGTTTGATGATACACTTACAAAAGACAAAAATGAACTTGATTACAGGTGCTGGTGGAATTACAAAGCGATGCCTGAATTTAACAGGACAAAAGATGATCTGATGGCGGGGCCAAAGAATTATATTTTTAATATTACCAGGCGGTGGATGGATCCGGATAGAGACGGAAGCAGTACAGACGGGATTGACGGCTGGAGGCTGGATGTAGCAAGAGAAGTTCCGCTTGGATTCTGGAGGGACTGGAACAGGCTTGTAAAATCAATTAATAATGAGGCCTATATTGTAGGCGAATTATGGGAGCTTTCAGATGATTTTGTAGGGAAGGGGGATGTCTTTGATGCGTTAATGAATTATAACTTTGCTTATGCTGTAAACAGTTATTTTATTGCAAAGAAGGATAAAGTGACGACATCAGAATTTATTGATCAGCTTAAAGAAATCGATGCAACATATCCTGAAAATACATTATACATACTTCAGAACCTTGCAGACAGTCATGATACTGACAGGCTTTCTTCAATGATAAAAAATCCCGACAGGAAATTTGACAAAGAAGCAGATGAAAACAATCCAGATTATAATCCGGGCAAACCCACAGAAGAAGAATATGAAAAGCAGAAGCTGATAGCGGCATTTCAGCTTACATACCGCGGTGCTCCAATGATATATTATGGAGATGAAGCCGGGATGTGGGGAGCAGACGATCCGCATGACAGAAAGCCGATGCTATGGGAAGGTTTGAAATATGAAGACGAGGTTATAGATAAGTCAAGCGGCTTTAAGGCGGGTTTCGGGACCTACAAAGTCCAGCCTGATAAAGGTATGATAGAATTCTACAAAAAGATAATTGCGCTACACAATGAATCTCCTGCATTGAAAAAAGGCAAACTGGAGTTTATTTACAGCAATGATAAAACAGACGTTTTTGCTTTTTCAAGGGAATTTACTGAAACGAATGTTTCCGATAAGAGAATAGTTGTCTTTAATCTGGGCGAGAAGCCGGAGACGTTTTTAATAAAAGAAAATAAGCCTGCCGAAGAGTTATTGAATCCAGTTTCAGTCAAGTCTGAACAGGGAAAACTAAAAATAACTATCCCCCCAAAATCAGTGCATATTTATAAAATAAAAACTGATACATCTTTATAGAATTAATAATAAATTTGTGCCTTAAAAATTCCCGGATGTAAAAAAATTATCGATAAGAAGTTATTATGGCGGAAGGAACGCTCCCTGCCGCCATATAGCAAAAGAGGAGTCTATTTAATGAAAAGGATAAGTGTTTTTCCTGTAATTATTCTATTGGTATTAAGCACACTAAATATCTATTCACAGAAAAAAGAACTGACAAATCAGGTAATATTCAACAGCAGAGTCTTTGCTTCAAACCAGTTAAGGGGGGTGCAGTGGTTTGACGGAGGCGGGAAGTATTCATTTCTGAAATACGACCTATCCACAAAATCAACTGCAATTTACCAACACGACATATCAACAGGTGAAGAAAGCATAATTGTTTCAGGAGATAAACTGAAGCTGAAGGAAAGTGATGATGCATTTTTCATACAGAACTATCAGTGGTCACCGGATGAGAAGATGATATTATTTACAGGAGTACTTCCGGCAAGGCGTCTTAAGACCGGAGGAGCTTTATATATATACGATCTGAAGGCGAAGAAATTTTTTCTTCTAGCAGATTCAGAAGAAGAGCAGTCGAATGCAAAGTTTTCTCCAGACGGGAAAAAGATAGGTTTTGTACGTGGGAACAACCTGTTTGCAGTAGATATAGCGACAGACAAAGAAACTCAGCTGACAAAGGATGGAAGCGAAGTAATAATAAACGGGCATTTT
>JBLNEL010000417.1:0-3686 GCA_050262615.1 Bacillota bacterium | reverse complement strand
AGAAGTTTCAAAACAAGTAAATTACTATTGCAATATCATACTCAGAAAAAGAAAAGATATGTAACCAAATTGACAATAGAGCGTCTAAACAAGAAAGAAGAAGGGGTTTTGATCATGAAGACTACAATACTGAATTCAAAGAATTTGACTGCCTCAGCCGTTATATATATGGCATTTATATTGTTAACTGCAATACATATACATGCTGAGGATACAAGAGTGTTGAGCGAGCGGACATTACAGACTCAGAATGGAAGAAACCTTTATCTGAATACTCCATCAGGTGACATTTACATATCGACCTGGGATAAGCCTGAAGTATATGTAAAGGTCCTGGGTAACCGGAGTGCTGAGAAAAAGATAAAATTCAGGTTTGAGAATACAGAAGATGGTGTAAGGCTGACTGCGAAGAACGATTCCTGGGTAAGATGGCTGTTCTGGAGCAATGTATATCTACGTTATGAGATAAAGGTGCCTGCGGCATACAGTGCTTATGTCAATACTGCCGGCGGCAACATAAAGCTAGCCGGATTAGCCGGGTCAGCGAAGCTGGAGACCTCAGGAGGGGATGTTACCTTATTGAATTCCAGAGGAAAGATATATCTTTCCACCTCTGGCGGAGATATAAAAATGGATAATGCAGGCGGTGAATTGAGGGCTACCACTTCAGGTGGAGATATTAATGCATCGAATTTTACCGGAGATCTTAATGTTTCTACTTCGGGCGGTGACATTCATCTTGATGGCCGGAGCGGTCAGATCAAAGCATCTACCTCAGGAGGAGATATTTACTTAAATTACAAAGATGACAACAGAGGTATATATCTGGAAACTTCAGGAGGGGATATAGTTGTAAAAGTCCCACAGAACTTTTCAGCATCTGCAGATCTGTCGACAACCGGAGGTGAAGTCACATGTGATCTGCCAATTACGCGTAATGGTAAGATGACCTCTTCAAAGGTTAAAGGGGAGTTAAACGGAGGGGGCAGACCCCTGAATTGCAGTTCTACAGGCGGGGATATAAAAGTGCTCAGGTAATTAGTACAGAAACAAACATGTATTAGATAATCGTGATCATGTAACAAATTTCAGTTTATTCCACATTTTGACTTTATTTGAATAAAGATTCTACTACATTAAGAATTCATTGAAGGCTCCTTTCAGAGGAGCCTTAGTTTTAAAACCTTTAATTAATAACTTTGCCAATGCCACCGGAACGATTAGACAGGTTTCATTATTTACTCTGATGATAAATTTAGCTTGTAAAAATCTTCCTTTTTAGATAGTTTTATCTACTAATTATGAAATATTTATTATTATTTTTTATTGTAAGTGCTTTTAATGTTTTAATGGCACAAGATACGACCTTTACAGTTCAGGATTATGATATAAAGGTTGAGAATTCCAAGATGTTCGTTAATGACAGCGGAAAAATCATTTATCAGCGAAATTTTAACAATCCTTTTTGCTTCAGTATTGATCTTGACAGTGACGGCATAGATGAAGTAGTTGTTAACGATTCAGAAGAAAAAGACGGGTTAAGTTACTATTACGTATATGTTTTTAATTGTGCAGATCAGTTTTCGCTTACAGATTCAGTTTACTCAGGATTAAAGGAGCCTTATTTCATTGATTCAGATGAAATTGAGAACTTTGTTTTAGTTACCGGGAGTCCTGATTTTGATTCACTTTACAACCCTGAACTTGAGACTGCCTTTTCGCCATTGATATGCTGGAGTTACGTTGATGCATCCTTAAGCATAGTAAACGACCAGCTTTATGATATATTCATTAATGAGAATCAGAAGAATATAGAGGTAATTTCTGCTATTTATAATGAAAAGGGGAAAAGCTGTCAGGCGACAGAGCTAGTCAAATCCGTAATTGCATCGACCTATGCGAATTACATATATGCTGATGAAAAGGCAACAGCCGAGAGGTCGTTAGAGCAGTTTTATTACTGCAGTGATTTAGCAAATTTTAAGAAGATCATCGAGGAACTATTGTGAAAAACCTAACAGAGGACAAAATGAAATTTAACTGGAATGAGTACATTGGAAATACTTTAAACGTAACAATGCTGGAAAACTACGGGATGAAGTATGATGCTAAAAGTGAGACTCCTCTTTATGAAATAGTATTTAAGACAGGCAAGCTGGCTGCCTCATATGATGAAGGTCTTCTGCTTGAAGTAACAAGAGAGTCACATCTAGTAAAGATCTTTATTCCACATTACTCCATAAAATGTGTAGAAATATTTAATGTCTAAAAAACGGATCATTTTTTTCCTGCTGTTAATTTCCTTCCAGTTATGTTTAATAACAAAGGTTAATGCTCAACAGGAGCTTAAGATCAAATCGTTAAAAGTCTTTTCAGGCAATGATGAGACGTCGCTTCCGGTATTAGAGTTCAGCCAGAAAGCAGAGGGGCAGTTACGGGTAATATTTGATGTTCAGTCTGTTTTCGAGCCAAATCTGAATCTAGTCTTCAGATTTTGTGATAAAAACTGGCAGCCAGTCAGGAGCATATTTTTTTCAAATTTCGGGCAGAATACGGCATATAATCTGACATTTGATAAGCTTCCAACTACAATAGAAGATGCAAAATATCATTTCCGCGGGACTTTTCCTGACAAGCGGGGGCAGGTCAGTTTTCCTTTTTCGGGTAAATGGATGCTTTTTATAACAGATTTTCAGGATACTTCAAAAGTATATGCAACAGCCAGATTTATTGTTGTCCGTGATCCGATCGATATGACATTAAGCATTAAGAATGAGTCACTTGAAGATAAGAGTTATTTTCCAATTGACCTCTCAAAGATCTATAATCTGACCGACAGTTTCACCTTACCTGAGGAGTTTTACTCTACAAATGTATCTCATGTTGAAATAATTGAGAATCACAAGATTGATTTTCCGTATGTTGTTGACAGGAGCGGGAATAATCAGAACCGGTTTTACTATTGGGACGGCAGCAGGAATTTCAGTTTTTCGACAAAAGAGATAAGGCCGGGGAATGAGTACAGGCAAGTCGACCTTAGAAATTCAAATATATATAGTTCAAAAAATGTAAATGCACACTTTGAAGGGGTAGAAGTATCGCGGTTTTTTATGCAGGGTAAAAGGGATCTTAACGGCGGATCGATACTTACGCGTTACCGTGATGAATATGCAAATTATCTTAATGTTACCTTCAGGTTAAGAGCTCCCATAGGATTTGGAAAACACGTCTATATAGTGGGTGCTTTTACAGATTGGAAAGTACTTCCAGAAAATGAGCTTACAAACAATGACGATCTCTATTCAATTACGATAAATATGAAAAGAGGTATTTATGATTACCAGTACGTAACAGGAGAGACAGAGGGGAATACGGTAAAAAACATTAACTGGTATGAGCTTGAAGGTACAGATTGGGGTACAGTAAACGATTATTATGTTTTTCTGTTCTATTCCGATCCTGATAAAGGCGGATACGACAGGATCATCGGATATCAAAAAACAACGAGTAAATAAAATGGAAGCATTAAGATTAGGGATCGTCGGGACAGGACATTTAGGCAAACTTCACACAAAGGTAACAAAGACCTTAAGTAACTGTCAGCTTATTGGGATCTATGATAAAGATCCTGAAAAGGCAAAAGTCTGTTCTGAGGAATTCAGTGTAAAGGCTTTTGAGAATTTCGA
>JBLNEL010000416.1:0-5368 GCA_050262615.1 Bacillota bacterium | reverse complement strand
GCCAGACAGATGTTATTGCAGGAATAGGCGGCGGCGGAGAATACTTTTTCAGCAGGCATCTGAGCTGCGGAGTCGAGGCTCAGCTTAATGCAAGTTTTTCAGGAGAAAAATCGATGAGATTTGGAAATCCTGGCAAAATGAATCTGAATACAGCAACTGCAGTTTTTGTTTCAGTTTATTTCTAAGCCAAATGGACATAAGAGTTCGGCCATCCAAGCCAGGGCAGAATTCATGTAAACTCGCGCAAACAATATTGTGAAGTTAAAATACAGAGCAGTGGAATTTCATATCTCTGAAGTTTCTATGTTTCTTAATCCGGAGTGTTAGTACAAAACTTTTTGTACAAAAAGCTAAGCCTCAAAACAATAGCTTTCTATGTTTTGAGGCTTTATTATTTTATACCTGGCTTTTTACCTCATGAATATAAAAGCTTGCCTGGCAGCTGACTTATTCTTATAAGTGAATAATTTTCCTTATTTCATTAAAACCATTTTATGCGAAGCTGAGAATTTGCCGGCATCTATTCTGTAGAAATATATACCGCTGCTTAACATCCGGCCAAAGTCATCCCTGCCGTCAAATTTTACTGAATAATTCCCCGCCGTCAATTCTTCACTTGCCAGTCTGCGGACTTCCTTTCCAAGAATATTGTAAATAGCAACTTTAACATTAACATTTTCAGGTATAGAAAAATTGATGGTTGTTGTCGGATTAAATGGATTTGGATAGTTCTGTTCAAGTGAATATACACCAGGCCTGATTGTATTTGTAATACTCACTGAAGTTAATAAAGAATCAACAAACTTGTAGACGCCGCGCCCGGTTCCAAAGAATGCCTGTCCATCAGGATGAAAAGCAACAGTCTGCATGGATAAGTTAGCCTCAGGATTTTCTATTCTTGTCCAGTTATCGCCGTTGTTTTCAGATACAAAAAGATCCTGACTTCCGCACAAAAACACTTTTCCTTTACCATTTGATCCGATGGCATATACAGTAGTCGATTCTATATTTTTGTTTATCTTTGTCCAGGTTTCACCATCATCAGTTGAACGGTAGCAATAGTCAGGCCCGAAAGTTCCTGCAAACAGCTGTCCCTTTGGATCTGAAACTAATATATGCGCGTATTGAGAATTTTCAGGTCCTAAACCATTATTTACTTTCTGCCAGCTGGCACCTGAATCAGTCGACCTGTAAATGCCTTTATCTCCAGATGATGCAATAAACATATGGTCATTAGGAGTTATTACAAAAGACCTTATGTCATCTGGTCCGAAATCGTGATTTACCCATACCCACTTTTTACCGTTATCTGTTGACTTATATAACTCGTTGAATCTTGTCAGACCGAATATATCTCCTTTTGAATTTGAAAACATCTTGTTAAATTCAGGAAGAGTTTCCGAAACTATTGCTATCCAGCTGTCACCTTTGTCTGTAGATTTGAAAAAGCCGTGCTCTGAAGAAACAAACAAATTACCTTGTCCATCAAAAGTAATGGCCTGCATACCTATATAGTTAAGATTATTTACGCATTCAAACCATGTTTTCCCTTTATCAGTAGAACGGTAAATTCCAAATGCATTCCCCAGGTCATCTGCTAGAGCAAAAATATCACCTTGTGAATTTACCATTAGATTATATATGGGAGTCTGAAAATCATCAGCCGGGAGTTTGCTTAGTTGCAGCTGCTCCCAGTTTTTCCCTTTATCTGTCGAACGATAAATACAGCCAAATCTTGCTCCAGCATACATATATCCTTCAGGCGAGATCGATATATTCTGCATAGATTGAGTTCTAAGCCCGTTTTTTATCTTTGCCCAGTTTCCTCCATTGTCTGTAGAATAGTAAATACCGTAACCCCATGTTCCAATATAAACATAATCATCAGAGTTTATGGCTATTGTAGAAACTGTTGAAGCCAAACCTATATCATTAATGACCGGGAAGCAGGTCATTCCTTTATCATTTGACTTAAAGAGTCCTCCCATAAAATCCCCAATATAAAGTACACCTTTCGAATCAACTGCTAATGTTGTAATCTGATCGCCATTATATTTATCTGTTTTATACCAGCTCTTCCCATCGTTATCAGATACATAAACACCATACGCTCCCCCTGCGTAAATATGATGACCCACTGTATCAATAACTATGGCCATGATAGAATTTTCATTATGTACTTTAAACCAGCTATTTCCTTTGTCTGTGGATTTATACACGCCGTCAAATGCTCCGACATAAATATTTCCGTTAGCCGGATCTGCAGCTATACAGTTTGCACCATAGGTCAATCCTGATGCAGCACTGGTCCATGTATCGCCATTATTTGTTGAGCGGAAAAGCCCGAATTGATACCCTGCATAAAGATTGCCTTCAGGACCAACAGCCAAACATTCGGTACCATATGCATTATTCAGTCCGTTACTTACATTCTTCCATGAATTACCATAATCTGTAGATCTTAAAACTCCTTTATCCTCCGTTCCCAGAAAAACAATTCCGCCGGGTTTGAATGCAAACTGCTTTGCAGTAACAGGATAAGGACCGCTTGTAGGCTGAATGGGACTTTGTGATAATGCTTTAGAAACTAAAAAGAAATAAAGTAGCGGACAAAGCAATATGAACAGTCTTCTCATAGAGGATCTCCAAAAAAATAAAAAAATTCTGGTTCTCAGGATATTTACGCATATAAAAAGTTTATAGCGGCATAATTTATAATATTTCCAATTGTATATCAACATAACCAGATTCACTTGAACTAATATTTTTTTGACTCTACTTTTTCAAAACCCGAACCGGTCAGTGCATAATATTCATTTTACTTCTTAATGTATTATTGTATGCTTACGTACGCTTAGTTTTACATTTTTAAGCATCCGTGTTTATCTTTGCCCTAATATCTGCACCGGAATAATATAGGAATGTCTTCGAACAGGAATATGTTAGAATGAAGAAAGGTTTATCAAAATCCGAATAGATGGAAGTTTTATAATGGAAGTTTTATAATGGAAGTTTTAAAAAAGTAATATGTCAGAATGCCATCAGAAGACTGTAAAAAAAATGACTTTTTTCAGGTTGGATGATCCTGCTATTTATGATAGATCCTTCTAATTTAAAAATAAAAGAGCGCCTTAAAAGGCGCCCTTTAGAACTTAGAAACAAATGTTTATATTAACTGCGCGCATTAGCTTCATTGACTACAATATTTCTTCCGTTTAACTGGGAATTGTTTAATGCCCTCATAGCATCTTTTGCTTCGTTCTCATTTTCCATCTCAACAAAAGCAAACCCCTTTGACCTTCCGGTCGCACGGTCCATTATTACTTTTGCAGAAACAACTGTTCCGTATTTCTCAAATGTTTCCTGTAATGACTGGTCATTAATTGACCATGGTAACGAACCTACAAATAATTTAGTACTCACAATAGAACCTTATAAAAAAATAAAATAAATTCCGGTTTATTTCCGGTCTTACAAGATACTACTAGTTTTGATTAAATGCCAGGTATATATTTGCGCGGAATTTTCTTTTCTATACATTTATTCTGAATGATATTGTGAGAATCAGTGAAATATAATGCTGTTGAATCTTTAATTTTTATGTGCCTATCTTAAAAAAAAGAAAAGACATCATATGAATAATGATAATTGGCCCCCATTGCCTTATGAAGAATGGAAAGACACGCTCGATACTCTGCATATGTGGATGCAGATTCCAGGCAAGATAAAACTCGCCTTAAGTCCTTTTCTTAATCACTGGTGGAATGTGGCTTTCAAAGTTACCTCTAATGGAATGACAACCGGACTTATTCCTTATAAAAATGAGGCCTTTGAAGTAAATTTTGATTTCATTCATCATAACCTTTTCGTTCAAAAATCTGACGGGCAGATAAAGACCTGTTCATTGATCCCCCGCCCGGTTGCTGAGTTTTATAACGAATTTATGAGTATGCTTAATGAACTGGATATCTCAGTCAGCATTAATACTATGCCGGTCGAAGTACCGGATCCGATAGCTTGCGACACTGACAGACTGCACTGTCACTATATAAAAGAATATGTGCATAACTGGTGGCGCATTTTATTACAATCACACAATATTCTCAAAAGATTCAGTTCTCCGTTCAGAGGAAAAAGCAGTCCTGTACATTTTTTCTGGGGTTCTTTTGATCTGAATGCGACCAGGTTCTCTGGGAAAACTGTAACACCACCACAAAACGGCGGACGAATAATGGAGTTTGCTGAAAACGAGGAGAATTTCTCATTTGGATTCTGGCCCGGGGATAAAAGATTCCCTTCACCTGCCTTTTATTCTTATCTTTATCCTGCGCCAAAGGATATAGAAAAAGTTATCATCAGGCCTTCATCCGCTTATTATAACTCTGCACTAGGAGATTTTATTCTCCCTTATGATGAAGTTCGCAATTCATCTTATCCTGATAATTTGATCATGGACTTTCTGCAAAGTACATATAAACAGAGTGCAGAACTGGCAGGCTGGGACATAAGGGCATTTGAAGGACCCGTTCCATAAAAACAAAGGTGCAGATATGTGATTTTATTTTAGCGCTGAATAATACAGGCAAAGCTTCATCATTGTATCAGTGTATGGGAATAATAATTCCCTCTTTTTCATTCTGCCATGCAATGCTGTATTCAGGCTTCGTCAGCTAAATTGAGAAAACTATTATAACAATGACTATAAAATTTCGGAGGTAAAGTTGAAAGAAATATGTGAACATATAGCACAAATAAAAAACGTACCGAAACCTAACACTCCGCAAGGCTGCGAGGAATGCCTTAAGATGGGCGATACCTGGGTACATCTGAGGCTTTGTTTGACATGCGGACATGTGGGCTGCTGTGATAACTCAAAGAACAAACATGCAACAAAACATTATCATCAGACAAAACACCCTGTTATTAAATCCTTCCAGCCCGGTGAAAACTGGAAATGGTGCTATGTTGATGAATTGTATGTTGACTGATTTAATTATTAGGAAAAGCAGAAACTCAAATTCAGTGGCTAGATATAATTTAGATAACACAGAAAGTTCCTGGATTTTTTTTAGCCGGTAGAAAAATCTGATGCCGATTTAATAAACTGGCATGGATTTCAAATAGTACTGTCCATGCAAGAAATAAATTACTTATATTTATAAAAATTTTAACTAAACCGGAATGGGCAGAGTTTTGGGAAGTAATACCTGCCTTAGTATTCAAGCCTTTTGTCCTCTTTGAATCCTTTTCTGCGCGGATTGCCTTCAGCCCTTAAGATCCTGTTATCCGTAATCTCAAAAATAGATGCCCACACGTTATCAAAATTAAGCGATTTATCGTACTGGCACATGAAACCAAATCTCCCTCT
>JBLNEL010000415.1:0-7055 GCA_050262615.1 Bacillota bacterium | reverse complement strand
TACAGGAACGAAAGTAAAAGATGATCAAAAATCCACTAATACAAAGATCAGGGATAAGGAAATTGGAAAGACAGATGATGGAAAAACAATTTATAAGAGTTCAAAAGGCAGGAAATATTATCTGAATGATAATGGGAAAAAAGTCTATATCAGAAAAAATAGCAAAGTAACATCTTCAAATCAGTCGAGCGGCAATAAATAATAATTAAGCATAACAGTTACATAAAAACTATGATTATTATATCGGGCTGCCTCATGAGCCGGAACTTATTAAGGCTATTTGAGTAAACTAAAAATTAAATTGACGAAATGCACTGCTCTGCGGTATATGCGTCAAACCTGAGTTTTCTCTCTCTGAGACAGCCCCTCTTCTGCTTCCACAAAAAACAATCAATCCCCTGACCTGAGAATTAATCGATATTCAGGCAAGAGATCCGCAATGGAGATAATTTTATAGAACTATTGTTATGTTTTCCCGTCTAAACCTGTATAATTTCAATAGTTCCGGAATTTTGTAATGTTTATCAAACATAGTTGAGGAATACTGAATGCACACAATTATCTCACATTTTTTTCTTTTAATTATTTCCACAATTCTGATTTCTTCAAATATCTTTTCAGAGGTAAATAAAAAAGCTCTGATTACTGAGCAGATTATTGCCGGTTCTAAAGATAAGTTTATGGAAGTAAGGCATGTCGTACTTAAGGGCACAAATTATGAAATCGGTAAAGCCATCGCCCAACTAGCTCAAAAGAATCATAATATTAACTTAACTGAGGTTGATAATGATCATCTGCTAAAAGCTCAGAGAAACTATATTTCAGCTAATTATCCGGCTTTATTTGAGAGAATGCGCGGAGCGGCAAATGCGTATGGCAGGGATCTGGCTACTGATCCTTTTGATATTTCAAGCCTGAATTACAATCTTGCGCCTATGGGGTGCTCAGCAGTTTATTATCCGCAGGACTTTACTGAAGCAGGACATGGAATATTAAGCCGCAATTTTGATTTTTCGACTGGAGATATAATGGGAAGAAGAGTAAAAACCTCCGGAACTCCTGTAATCAGCAGACCTTATATCTTTGAGGTTTATCCAGATAATGGGTATGCTTCAATTTATCTTTGTGCTTTCGATTTAATGGGGGGTGTATTAGATGGAATGAACTCAGAGGGACTTGTTTTGTCTATACTTGCAGATAACTCTTCCGGAAACCAGCCACCTTATGAACCTTTGATGGGCCCGGGAGTCGGGCTAAATGAACTGATGATCATGCGTTATTTGCTTGATAATTGCAGTAATATTGAACAGGCTAAAGAATCTCTTTTATCATTGAAACAATATTACTTCCTTGCGTCACTTCATTATATCGTAGCAGACCGCTCAGGAAGATCTTTTGTGTTTGAGTACTCACCATCAAGAAATAAGTCATATATTATTGACGGCAGCGGTCCTCAGTGCATTACTAACCATTTACTTTATAAATATAAGTCTCCGGATAATTCCCCGGCAGTTCAGGAATCATGGGACAGATACTCAAAACTTATCAATGCTACCCGTAAACCGAAATTTAGTATTGATGAAATAAAACAAATAAACCAGATGGTATCCGGGAATAAATACTCATTCCTTGATCAGAACTGGGCACCTTCAAGAACTCTCTGGCACTCAATATATGATCAAAATGAGAGAACACTTGAGGTAAAATTCTACTTGGGGGAGAAAACTGATCCTCATGATTCCACCAGGGGAATATTTGAGGAGACTGAATATTATAAGTTCAATCTTAAACAAGATAAAGATTAGATCTGCAAAATATTGATTTAGATTGGTTATTACTTCCTTAAAACAATTAAGCGGTTCTGAAATTAATTCAGATCCGCTTAATCTTTTATAAAACCACTTTAAGCAGTTAGTCTAAACCAGCAGTTTACCATTTTTCATGATTTCTTTGCCGTCAAAATATACTGTGGGTTTAATGATCAGCCCATCAAGGTGACTTGGGATATGAACACTTCCGCCCATTGATTTATTGTCACCAAGAGCAATATGAACCGTCCCCATTACCTTCTCATCTTCAAGAAGTACCCCGCTTAGTTTTGCTTTATCATTCGTCCCTATACCGAACTCTGCAATGTTTCTTGCCGGTTTACCATATTTGTCCAATAATTCAATTAACTTTTTGGCATATTTCCCACCTGTTATTTCAGTCGCAAACCCTTTTTCAACTTTTATCTTTATTTTGGAATTTTCCATCATTCCTAAACCAGCCATTGATCCATCAACTACAAAAACTCCTTCAGATCTCCCTTCCAATGGAGCTACAAAAGTCTCACCTGTAGGAAGATTGCCGCTCTCCCCTTTTTTATGGAACAGACCTTTACTGGCAAATGCTGTTCTTCCTGTAATATCCATAGTAATATCTGTTCCGCCAGGAGAAGTGACCCTGACTACCTTGGTTTTTTCAAATATTTTTTTAAGCTTTATGCTGAGTGCTGCAATTTTTTTATAATCTGCATTTAACCCTCTGATCATCACTTCCTTTGTAATACCAGGAAATGTCGCTACCCTTACACCATTTGCTGATGCATTTCTTCTGGCTTCTGTATGTGTAAGCGATTTTGCAGTCGGACATAATACCACATCATACTTCATCATAAGCTCAGCTACTTCCTTTGGCGGCTCTTCGCCGTTACCTTTACGCGATTTCATCTCAACTAATAATGCATCATACCCAAGACCAATTGCATTAAGATAAAGCGAGTAGCCGATCTCTCTTTTTATTTCATCGGTTACTACAAGGATTTTTTCATTTTTCTTTGCCCCCATGCAATCTTTAATTGCAATTATTGCAGCTTTGTCGAGTTTAGTGAGTGCCATGTTTCTTCCGTAATTTTAGGTGAATGGATTTTATGTAAATAGATATGTTCGGAATGATTTGTAGATCGACCATTCATAGCTTAATAAAGAGGAATGCCAACGTTTAGCTGAACAGTAGCCGATAATCCCCCATTCTTTACAAAATCATTTATTGAATCAAATGAGTTCTCAATTTTTTGAACGTTGTCGTTTTCCAGTTTTTCAAATGCAAATTTAGTGTAACCAGCTGTAGCTTCTAGACTTATATAATTTTGAATAACATGAAATATTAATCCGCTTCCCAGAGTATATCCAATTATCTTCTTTTGGTTTCTGAAATCAATGTCACTGAATTGATTGTCAGGAAGATTTGTGCGAGGCTTAAAATCAGCAGAATGAAAAGTAACCTGTGCGTCAATAACCTTAAAATCAATATTCCGGCCTAAAACTAAACCCAGATCAAGTCCAAGACCATAGTAATTCAAATCGAGCGTATAGGTAGTGTTAAATGATGAGCCTGAAATTTCTTCTGTCGAAGTGTGCTCTTCACGTAAGTATTGATAATAGCCTTTGAGCGAGAAGAATAATGAATTATTTCTTGTCCTGAAAATATTAGCCCCTAACCTGAATCCTGTGGCTGATTTGCCGAATTCCTTCATTTTCTCTTTCAGTGTCGCCGAATGAGAACTATTATATGCCTGAATGTATTCATTAAGTCCTTTTGCGTCATATTTTTGTACTGTGTATCCGCCGTAGACCCCCCCTAGTCCAAGACATCCAAAACCACATGTCTGTCCAAAGGATCCTGATGAAACCCAAACTAAAGCAATGACTACAAGCATTGCAAATAAACGTACATTTTTTATCCGGACACTAATCATATCATCTCAAAATTCAATAATCTGGATAGTTTTAGTTATTCAACAACAATACCTGATGCAATAATATGGAAAATATTAATCATTTTCACCACACTGCTGTAAACACTCCGGAGATCATAAACACTAAAAAAATATAACTAAGAACAATTGACCAAATCGGACTTAATGTCAGAAAGTTTAAAAGATCAGCTGATAGCTTCAGCTTCTTTTTTCTTCTTGTCCTTTATCCCATTTTCAAGCCCGTGTCCTCTTACACCACTTTCACTGGTTCTGAGTAAAAACGCAAAAAGCAGCCCAAAGAACCCCAGCGATGAAAAGATCCACATCCCCATTGTATATCCCCCGCTTGTATCGTTAGCCCAGCCAATTAACAGATTAAAACCAGACAAACCGATATTCTGAATCATTGTCATTAATCCATAAGCTGTACCTAAACGTGATTCATCAACTATTAATGCAACTGATGGCCACATTACAGCTGGAATCAGCGAAAATGAAATACCCATAATTGTCATAGGGATATAAAGATTAACCTGTGTATAAGCCATTAACAGATAGACTGGAATAATAAGCAACGAACCAAACATCATCAGTAACGATCTTTTTCCCATATAGTCAGCTAAGAGGCCAAACAAAGGAGTCAGTATCATTGCTGATAACGTGAGCATGCTTGATAAAAATCCGCCGAATTCTCTGGTGGTGCCATGTGTATCCATGAAAAACTTTACAGCAAATGTCTGGAATGGGAAAATGGCAGAATAAAATGTAACGCATAAAAGCGTTATATACCAGAACGAATGCCCAAAGTTAAAGATCTCTTTAAGCTTGACCTCATCCTGCTTAGGCACTTCGCGAAGTGAATAGTTCCTTGTGGCATTTACATCCATCATAATATAAACTATAACAGCTACTACTGAAATTACTCCTGCTGCTACACCAATTAGTAAAGGTGTCTGCCAATAATTATAAAAACTTCTGCCCCATGATGGAGAATTCAAAGCTGCAAATGACCCAAGTCTTGCAATTGTAAGATTTACACCAAAAGCAAAAGATAACTCCTTGCCCTTGAACCATCTGCCAATTACTGTCGTAACAGCAACTATAAGCGACTCAGCTCCTAGGCCAAAGATAAGCCTTCCTGCTGCCATAAACGTAAGACTGGATGATATGGCTGTTATCAGAGCCCCCAGAAAACAAAGCATCGCAAATATAAAAGTTGAGATCCTTGTCCCTAGACGGTCTATTACTATTCCGCCTATTAAAACCATAAAAACATTTGGAATGCTGTAAATAGCCTGGAGTAGCCCTATATTACTATCTGAGAAATTTAATTGCTTTGCCAGAAGATCTGCCAGCGGACTTACACAATCATAGATATAGTAATTACCAAACATAGCCAGACTGACAAAAACTAATACTCCCCATCTGTATAAAGCCGATGGCTCAGGTTTGCTTTGAATTTGTGCTGTATTCATAATCTATTTTTATTTCACTGGCATTTTCTTTAGAAAAGAAAATGCCAGCATAAATTAATAATGGTTATTCTAATTAAATTATTTTGCAGGAATATTCTTCACGACTTCTTTTAAAAGATCCCAGAACTTTTCAACTGTATCGATCTTTACCCTTTCATCAGGCGAATGTGCCCCAATGATCGTAGGTCCGAAAGATATCATATCCATATCTGGATATCTTTCGTTAATGATACCGCATTCAAGCCCTGCATGTATAGCTTTAACCTCAGGCTCACTGCTGTATAACTTTTTGTAAGTACTCTGAACAACACTTAGTACTGGTGACTTAATATTTGGTTTCCAGCCAGGATATCCGTCACCCTGGGTAACTTCTGCGCCGGCAAGCCTGAAGACTGATGCAACCATATTTGCAATGTCATCTTTTTCGCTTTCTACAGAACTTCTCTGACTTGTTGTAATTGATACTGTATTGCTTTCAGTCTTTACAATAGCCAGATTTGTAGAGGTTTCAACAAGACCCTTTATATCTGGACTCATTGTAATTACACCATGTGGGGCAGCATAAAGAGCATTTAATAACCTTTCCTGAAGCGACTTGTCCATAACCTTCTTAATATCTTCAGCTTTAACAGCTTCAACAAGAAGATTAGGTTCGTTAGTTGCCAGTTCCTTTTTTACTATCGTATTGTATTCGTTTACATACTTAGTAAAACCTTCTACTGAAGCTGCAGGAACAGCTACAGTTGCAAAGCATTCTCTCGGAATAGCATTATGCTTGCTGCCGCCATCTATTGAAGCTAACCTTACACTTAAGTTTTTGCTCAGATTCCAGAGCAGTCTTGTCATTATCTTAATTGAATTGCCTCTTCCTTCAGCAATATCCAGACCTGAATGGCCCCCTTTTAATCCGGTTACCTTTACCTGAAATGCCTGGTATCCGCCATCTGGGTTCTCCGGCGTAAAGCTGAATTGTGCAAATGTGCTCTTTCCTCCGGCGCAGCCTATATAAAGCGCACCATCTTCTTCAGAATCAAGGTTCAACAGGATCGTAGAATTTAAGAATCCTGGCTTTAAGGCCTGAGCACCATTTAAGCCGGTCTCTTCATCAAGCGTAAATAAAAATTCAAGCGGACCGTGCTCTACATCTTTTGATTCAGCAACTGCCAATGCTGCAGCAACACCAATTCCATTATCCGAACCTAAGGTTGTTCCCTTAGCTTTTACCCATTCTCCATCAACATATGGCAGAATTGGATCATTACTGAAATCATGCTTAACATCACTGTTCTTTTCAGGTACCATATCCAAATGCCCCTGCAGAACTACTGTCTGAAGATTCTCTTTTCCTTTTGTGGCTGGTTTTCTTATAAGAACATTGCCGAACTGGTCGGTCTGTGTTTCTAGATTATTTCTTTTTCCAACAGAAATTACATATTCTGCTAATTTCTCCTCTTGTCTTGAAGGATGAGGACGATTGCATATTTCTTCAAAATGGTTCCATAATAATTCCGGTTTTAAACCGCCTAAGGCTTTTCCCATTTTTTCATTCTCCTTCTTTTTTAATTTCATTAAAAGATATATAACCTTCGAGGTACAAGCTGGTTAAGAATTTGGTAATTCTTTCGTAAACCGGCTGAATCCTTTCACCAAATATCTCTGTAAGCTCTTTTGAAATCTGTCCTACGTTCTTTTTACCGTCAATATGTCTCCAGGTCTCTGATCCAATTTCATCTAATTTAATCTTAAAGTGTGTGGATTTCAACCTTGGTAAGATCAGTCTGGCCATTATCTTGTTGCGAAACTTGGGAACCAGAACTGTAACTATTCCCCTTTCATCAATT
>JBLNEL010000414.1:0-9754 GCA_050262615.1 Bacillota bacterium | reverse complement strand
TATCTTTCCCGGTAACTGTAATAAGAAAAGATTCAGCTTTCAAGCTGTTAACAAAAAGTGAGATATTATTCGCAGAACCAACTTTGCCGTGATCATCCCCGCCAGGTTCAATATCAAAGATCTGCTCACTTGCATGATAGGCATGAAACCCGCTCTTAGACGGCTTGCAGTAATAGGAATGATCCAGAGCAATATCTCCAATGACAAGTACCTTTTTGTCTTTAAAGATATTGGAATTTTCTTTTATCCTCTCATATACTGAATTATTCATATCTATAGCAACTTCAGAAATTCATAAAGATATTCAGGAGGCTTCATATTAAGCAGCCCCTGCCTGTCTTTTTCAAGATCATTGTATGAAAGTTCGCTGATATCTGATTCAGATAGATCAAGACTGCCCTCTGGTTTACCCCGTGATATTATACCTACCCCATAATCACAATCTAGTACAAAGATATTCAGATCTTTATTGGTTGCTCGCAGAAATGGAATTGTCTTCCATACATCTCCGCACCAATCCCCTTTCCAGCCTTTAGTCTCTTTTACACTTTCAAGCGTTTCAGCCGGATATGCTGAAATTTCATCGGGCGGCGAACAGTCATGCATTATGATAACGCCGCCTTCATTCAAATACCGTAATGTGTTCTGAACATCTGTCAGCGACTGCCTGAATGTATGCAGCCCATCAATAAAAGCAATATCTATTTTCTCTGGAAATACCTTACTGGCTTTCTGGGAAAAAAAATCATCACTGCGCATGCTGAAATATCTGTTGTTGATATTTGCAGGATTCTTGATTGTATATTTTAATATTGTCCTTTTCCTTAACCTGAATGACGGATCGACTGCAATCTTCTTCCAGATAGGTACTTTCAGGAATGTAAAACCATCATTTACTCCAATTTCCAGATAGGTCTTTGCTTTCTTATTTACTGAAATTGTCTTGATTATATCTACTCTGTCCATTTTTAATCTGCCAGGCTAGCGTAAGTTTAACTGATTTAAAATCTATTTTCCCAATATAAGCAGAAAGAAGGAATATTTTGTATTCATTCTGCTTTTACTTGATTGCAAAAAGCTTCTTCAGCTCCCTGTCAGATAGTTCAGTCAGCTGCAGCTCTACACCTGAGAGCGCTAGCTCAGAAAGCTCATTTTTCCTTTTTATCATATCATCAATTTTTTCTTCGAAAGTGTTCAGCGTTATAAGCCTGTGAACGGTTACATTCTTGGTCTGCCCGATCCTGAAGGCTCTGTCTGTAGCCTAAGCCTCTATTGCGGGATTCCACCATAGATCATAATGTATTACTCTGGCAGCAGCAGTAAGGTTCAATCCTGTTCCTCCGGCCCTTAAAGATAATATCATTATTCTTGGAAATTTTTTCTCCTGAAAATTTGATATCATTTCGTCTCTTGAAGACCTTGTAAAACCTCCATGGAAAAAACTTGCATCTTCACCTAAAACCTGCCTGATCATATTAACTAAAATTTCACCCATTTGCCTGTATTGGGGAAATATGATGACTTTTTCTTTTCTATCATTTTCTCGAGCAGCTCAATCAGCTTCTCAGATTTCCCTGATAATAACGGGTCTGCCTCCCCTGATTTTTTCAGGAATGAAGGATGATTACAAATTTCTTTTATCTGGGTTATAAGCGATAATATTATTCCTTTTCGCTCTATCCCTTTCTTAGCTTTTATTTCTTCTGTTGCTCTGTTTACGGTTGATTGATATAACGAAATCTGCTCGTTTGTTAAATAACAGTATTCATCAAATATTATTTTTTCGGGAAGATCACTTATAACCGACTGATCAGTCTCTAACCGCCTTAGCAGAAATGGAGAGATAAGCTTCCTTAATCTATCGGTCTTTTCCTGATCCCGGTACTTTTCAATTGGAATTGCATATTTATTCTTAAAACTTCCTAAAGTCCCAAGATACCCTCTGTTTAAAAAATCAAATATACTCCAAAGCTCAGCCAGCCTGTTTTCTACCGGAGCCCCCGTCATAGCAATATGCTGTAATGAATTCAGCTGCTTGACCGCTCTGGTCTGCTCTGTGTCTGGATTTTTAATGTTTTGTGCTTCATCAATAATTACAAGACCCCATTCTACTTTGCATAATAATGACTTGATATTTATATCCTCAAATGCCAGATCAATATTATGATCAGTCTGAAGAACACCCTCGGAATTAACACCACTCTCGGAATGATTAATACTTTCGGAATGATTAATACTTTCGGAATGATTAATACTTTCAGAATGATTAATACTTTCTGGATGAGAAACATTTTCTGAATGAACCGACTTATAATCTGTGAAGTTATCTTCTGTTATTCCTTTATTTAATACTTCAGGAGTAATATCAACTCCAAGTGGGTTCAGAATTAATTCTTTTGTAATCCCTCTTAATTCAAATAAGATCAATGGATCTTTATCAATTTCATTTGCCAGATAGTAACAGAGACTTGTAATGTGAATACATGGCTTAGGTGATGAGCAGGTACAGTTTGCATTAATGTCAGTAAATCTTTCAGGAAAAAACTTTATCTTCTCTTCTGAAAGCTTCTCAGAAAATATTTCTGACAATCTTGACAGGCTGAGTTCAGGGATAATTACAGGGTTGTTTTCTAGTATTTTTTTAACTTCCTCTTTTTGATTTTTATTTAATTCCTGAAGTCTTATAAGGACATTATACTCTAAGGTCTCTGTTTCTCTCATCTTAGCTGAAAACATTGAATTCTTTAATTCAATGTCTGTAACATTATTTTTCAGGATCCAGGATTTACTCTGCTCTGATTGGTCTGTATTGATTGCCCCTGAATCTATAGCCTCGACCCATCTTTTCCCCCACCATGTTCTGGCAATCTCTCCTTTATCCATTTTACCCTTACTTTCATTAACCAAAAATAATTTTAATGTATCTATCACTCAGCAATAAGTTCTTTTAATTTACTTGCATAATACATTGCCTGAAAACCGGAATTTCGCCCATCCTGCAGCTTATTGGTCATGACATTTGAGGCCATAGATGTATAACCCATCCGAAAGGCAAGATAGGCAAGTTTATAGAAATCCAGATGTTCATAGATTTCTTTTTGACCGGAGATTTCGCAGAACCTGTTAATAAGAAATTCTTCTTTTTCACTGCCAAGTTCTGCTTCGGTGCTGAAACCAGCTATATCCCAGATTATGCTCTGACAACCAGGAAAAAACTGGTCCGCATGATGCACTATTCCGTCAGTCTTATAAAAACCGCATTGTGCTGTTATCCAATCATGTGGAAACATATGACCATCAACAGCAATGGCAGATCGACTGTAAAGGCGTCCAAACTTTCTTTTTTGCTTTTCAAGTACTTTTATCCAATCGCCCCCCATATATTCACATACATTTTCGGCTATCATCTCAAAAACTTCATCAAAATTACGGCTAGGCTCTGAAGGAAATTTTTTTTGTAAAAAATCCATATACGCGACTATTGAATTCAGCTGCCCGAAAGTGATCTCGTCTTTCTTTAACGGCATCCCTTTTACAAATTCGGATATAAGAAATCCATTTTCAATCCCATGTACCCGTGGAATATATCCGGCCTCAGATAAGATTTTTGCACGCTCATATAATCGTTTTCCGTACCGGCCTAGTCCAATAAATTCTGCCAGATATAACTCGCCTGACTCATGGCCCGGAAGTGCTTCATATGTGCCTGATCCTTTATCGCCCGTATTTAATGGCTTTTTTGAGCATATGTATTTCTTCCTTTCCTCAGCTGGATATGTAACTGGAAACTCTGAAGGATTTTTATAGAATAGAGACCTCCAAAGCCCATTTGAAATATTTGAAAGTTCTTTGTAAGGGAAGAATTCGGATAATCTGCCGCTTTTAATCCATGTATCATCAAAATTTGAAGAAAATTTCAAGTGAGCTTTCCATCTGCTCCTGCCTAGTTCTGAAATAAGCCCCGATCCATCAGGCTCCCAGCTGCTTATAAAAATTATTTTTTCATCCGGTATACCTAAACTGGATAACCTTTCTGCTGTTACCCCAAATGAAGTGCCGCTCAGCCCTGGCCCTTCATCTACGATCAGAAAGTAAACATTCCTTTTTGACAATAGCTCCGAGCTTAACTCATCTGAAAACCTAATATAACGGTTTTCATATTCCCCTTTGGGACGAAGTGTGAAAGTAGTAACATCACAGCCTTTTTTTTCGAGCACTGCACCAACTGCACTCGAAAAACTTGTCCCGATGCTCCTTATTCCAATTACCACCGCCTTGTCTGGAACTGCTTTGCTGTAAAATTTTTCTGCAGCCTCAATGTAACTTTCTGGGAAATAGCCATAATATGCATAACCCTCAGGAACTTTTACTGTAATGTTTTCAGGAAGTGAACTTCCTGATATTACTCTGATATAATTCTCCAGTTTCTGAAAGTTTTCCCTGTCAAAATTATTTTTATCCCAGGAATCTAAAAGAACTTTTCCCAGAATTTTTCCTGTATTCCTTAATGCTTTTGTTAAACTATCTGTTATCTCAGTGTCTATGGTTAAATTATCAACTAATGCAGTTTCAAAATCACTGAAGTTGATCAATAGATCAACAGCATCACTGTGCTGAATTGTATGTCTGCCTGTAGCATTGTTTATTGACTGAACTATCTCAGATAAAAATCCCCTTGCCTTTACCCTGCTTATATTGTCTCTGTAAATGATCATTTATTACCGTTTCCCTTTTATAAAAAAAGCTTGGACCTATTGCTGAAGCTGCTTGCCCCTGTTATATTTGTTTACAATCACTTCTTAATGCCTGTTAAATTTAACCTTGTGAAGCTCTATTGATGCAGTTATATTCCCTGCGGAGGTAAATGAAATCCCCATTTATTTACAAATCTTATTATGGCGTTTCTCCTGCTTATCGAGATCATGCTTACTGAGGCAGTATCTATATGAATACGTGTTGATAGATCAATTGGAATTCCGCTGAAGTATGTTATAATAGAACGTATCGGATCACCATGACTTACTATAATAACCGTCTTATCTTTATAACTTTCTGCCAGCTTTTGAATCTGACTGATCATCCTGAACTGTACTTCTATAAATAGTTCACCCGAAGGTATTCTTGTTACGCTTCTTAGTGAATGATATTGATGCCACTTTTCAGTCTGTTCCAGCTCCTTAAAACTCTTGCCAGTCCATTCTCCTAGATCAAGCTCTAATAGATTTTCAAGAAATTCAACTTTTTTACCAAACTTTGCCGCGATTATTTCGGCGGTTTCCTTTGTCCTGTCAAGCGGACTGCTTAAGATCATATCTATTTTATAAGCCGCAATTTTTTCGGCAAGTTTTTCTGCCTGCTTTATGCCTTCATCTGATAAATGTATACTGTTCATGCGCCCGGGAGCAAATTCTGCAGCTATACTGTTCCCATGCCTTATTAATAAAAAATTCGTCATAACCTGCTTATCAGAATAATTTCTTTTTAAAACATACCTTACGAAGAGATCTGAAATATATTTCTTATTCAAAAATGTAACCCTGGACTGCTCAATGCTGATCCTTAATAAGTTAAGTTAATACAATAGGTTAGATAATCAAGGGAAAGGAAAATCTGAGTAGTATCTGAAAGGGAATCTTTAACTGTTAATTTCAAAAAAAATAAAAAAAAAGGACAGCTGAAATGCTGTCCTTTTTTCACTATGGGATTATTACCCTAAATACTCTATTAAGCTTTTACTTCTGGATGAGTGCCTTAACCTCCGAAGTGCTTTTTCTTTTATTTGCCTTACTCTTTCACGTGTTAAATTTAACTTATCACCTAATTCTTCCAAAGTAAGTGAATTTTCTGTGTCAATTCCAAAGTAATGCTTTATTACAGTTGCTTCTCTTTCTGAAAGTGTTGCAAGTGTGCTCTCTATTTCTTCCTTAAGTGACTGCTGCATTAGTTTCGAATCAGGTTCCGGCTGCTGAAAATCAGGAATAACATCTAAAAGATTGTTGCTTTCCTCTCCCTGTGAAAAAGGAGCATCCATCGATATATGACGTCCTGAAATTTCCATTGCATAAAGTACTTCATTTACATCAATATTCAATTCTTTTGCAAGTTCATCAACATTTGGCGCTCTTTCATATTCCTGTTCAAGACTGTTATGCGCTTTTGCTATTTTACTTAAAGTACCAACACGGTTTAATGGAAGTCTAACAATCCTCGAATGTTCACCAATTGCCTGAAGAATCGACTGCCTGATCCACCAAACTGCATATGAAATAAACTTGAAACCTTTTGTTTCATCAAACTTTTTTGCGGCTTTCATCAAGCCTAAATTGCCCTCATTAATAAGATCACCGAGCGAAAGACCCTGGTTCTGGTACTGTTTGGCTACTGACACTACAAATCTAAGATTAGCTTTAGTCAATTTCTCAAGAGCAGTCTGATCACCTTTCTTTATTCTTACAGCAAGATCTATTTCTTCGTCAGGTGTCAAAAGCTCTACTTTACCGATTTCTTGTAGATATTTATCTAACGATTGGCTTTCCCGATTCGTAAATTGTTTCGTTATCTTCAAAGTTATCACTCTCCTACATTATTTCGTAAACCTGTCATTATTCGTTCATAAGTAGAATAAATAATATAAAAACAAAATTCAGGACATTTTACAAGTATAAAAATTAATATCATCTAACTTTTTTACGAAAAGTAAAAAAGACAAGCGTTAAATATACAACTTTCTTGTTTTACTGTCACTTAAAAAATATTTTTTTGTAAAAATTTTTATTTTTCTACTTAATTATATCTTAAAACCCTTGAAAACTTAAAAACCATTACGGCGGCACCCTCTGCACTCTGAAAAAGAACATAAATCCTGTAGATGAACTCTTTTTGTCACGCAATATTCTTTATACGTAATATTCACCATATGACTTCAGTAAATCGACAACAGGCTCTGTAAGTTCACAGACCCTTATGTCTTCTTTATCCAGAACATCCTGAATCGTAAATACTGAATCTACTATTCCGGCTTCAATAAGTGACTCTAAAATCCCTTCGTTTTCACCGGAATTCTTTACCGCAATAAGCTTGTTGTCTCCAAATGGATATTCTAAAAAGAACTCAGGAATGTTTACTGTACATGTTGTAATTGGTACATCCTGATCTGTTTTGAATACAAGCGCCGGATTATTATCAAAATACCGCGAAAAATATAACCTTCCGGAAACATCATGCCAGGTGAATTTATCCATTATTAATACTTCGTAAGTCAATTTTTTCCCTTTTCTGATCAAATATGTTAAATATAAAATTGCCTCTTCTTTTTTTGGAAGTCTCAAATAATACTTAAGTACTGATCCGGAAATTGCCAAATTTTCTCTTTTTCTGGCTCCCACCCCTCAAAAATACTATCGAGCTTTCCCCCTCTTTAAAATTAAAACACTAAACAAAACAACATAATTCCCAAATTCCAGATCTTGATTCCACAAATCCTTATTAGACTTGAAAAAGTCCCGATTGGTGATAACTTACATATTAATAGCTTATTCAAAGATCTTATTAGTAACTTCATAAATTTTAATATTTTATTGAATATATGTATCACAAATTCATTATAGATACCTGCCTTTTTAAGGTCGTAAGAATTTATACTAACAGCAAAGGAGACAGAAAGTGAATATGTCATTAGAGGTTTCGTATCGGGATGTTGAAAGAACTGATTCTATAGACACACTTATTAAGGAAAAACTGGAAAAGCTTGAGCAGGTCTGCGATAATATTACTACCTGCAGGATCGCTATCGAACGGCCCCATAGCTTCGTTAGATCTGGAAATCAATTCCGCGTAAGAATTGAAATTGCAGTCCCCCCGGGTCATGCTGTCGTTGTTACTAGAGAACCTGGCGACAGCAATATGCACCAGCCCTTGCCTGCAATTATTCGGGACGCTTTTAATGCTGCCAGAAGACAGTTGAAAAAACTTGTCGATAAACAAAAAAAGGAGGTCAAGTCTCACCCTCAGCAGGAAATGGGAGCTTATATTGTCCGCCTTTTTAAAGAGGATGGCTATGGCTTCATCCGTGCAATGGATGGACATGAAGTCTATTTTCATCAAAATAGCGTTCTGAATGATGGCTGGAATAGAATAGAACCGGGCACAGCTGTTATGTTTTTCGAGGAAATGGGAGAAAAAGGACCACAAGCTAGTACTGTACAGATAATTGATAGTTCTGGGACTCAAATTGTCGACCCCACAGAAGTACTAAATAATAACAATAATAATGATATTCAGTAAAATACTGACTTAATGTATTATATAAATGAAGCTGCCTTAAAAGCCCCCTTTTAAGACAGCTCCATTTTTTTATTCCCTCTCTCTCCTACACTTTCACTTTAGCCCTTAGTCTGTTTCTTATGTAAATGACTGAAAAAACAATTACTATAAGAATAATCGAGAATATTATTATGTGACGATGAATATTGCCCAGTATCTTCTGCCAGTTCTCTCCGAAAAAAAAGCCCAGCGAAAGAAATACTGATACCCAGATAAAGCCGCCTATATAAGTAAATAACGCAAATTCAGGTAATTCCAGCTTTGAACTGCCTGCAAATATAGAAATTACATGACGGACCCCGGGAATAAAATAACCGAATACTAAAGCCCAGCGCCCCATTTTTGAAAACCACTTGTGAGCTTTCTCAAGCTTTTCACTGTCTAAATGTATATACTTTCCGAATTTCTCAAGTACAAACTTCCCGAAAACCCTGCCTAGAAAATAACTGAACGTTATACCGGCAATGCTTCCAAGAAATGCTGAGAAAAATGCAGGCAATAAGGATAACTCCCCTTTCGAAATTAAAAATCCCGTAAACGCTATCAGCGTCTCATCTGGCACCGGCAGGCCTACTATCCCTAGCAAGAGCAAACCGAATATACCGGCATAACCATAATGACTTATCCATATGTTTATGGTTTCCATATATTTAATATATCAGAAACCTGGAATACTTCAATTTCACAATTAGATGGCTGCTCTTAAATCTTCATCCGTGCCTTTATAAATTGGATCAAGCCAACTCTCGTAATTTTTGTCCTTACCATGTATTACATCTGAATATGTTTTTTGCAGGTCAGCACACACTGGCCCCATTTTACCTTTGCCTATCTTCCTGCAATCAATCTCACGTAAGGCTATTACCTCGGCGGCAGTGCCTGTTACAAATACTTCATCTGCTATATAAAGCTGATCCCTGGAAATCAATTCCTCAACTACTTCATATCCTTTGTCCTTTGCAATTTTTAGAACTGTATCCCGTGTGATCCCTTCTAAAACCCCGTTCCTTGGCGGAGTATAAATGATCCCATCCCTTACAACAAAAATATTCTCACCAGTACATTCTGAAACATTTCCATAGGGATCTAACATTATCGCCTCGTCAAATCCGGCTCTGAGACTCTCTGTCTTGGCAAGCACTGAATTAACATAGTTCCCCGCAACCTTTGCTTTTGTCATCATTATATTAGGATGATGACGCGGATAGGACGATACATTTGCCCTTACACCATTGTCTATTGCTTCCTGCCCAAGGTAATTGGTCCATTTCCATACGGCTATGCTCATATCAACCTTGACATTATCTACTGTGAGATTCCAACCCCCTTCCTTAATATATACAAGTGGACGAATGTAGCATTCTTCCATTTTATTTAACCTTACCAGTTCTATCACTGCATCATATATCTGATCAATTTCATATGGCAGTTG
>JBLNEL010000413.1:0-10205 GCA_050262615.1 Bacillota bacterium | reverse complement strand
GGGTCTTATCCCACTCTACCCTGTCTAGTATATGTTTGATATGTTTCTTTTCCACATCCGCAAGACTTATAAGATCTGAATCATCATGGTGTTCTCCAAATGAGTTCTCTCTTAAAAGTATGTTTTCTTTTTCTAGAACGTCCCCTTTTGAAAGTACAACTGCCTGTATCAATGTGTTTTCAAGCTCACGCACGTTTCCAACCCATTCGTAATTCTGCAGCATTTCCATTACTGAATAAGGCACTTTGCGTACGTTCTTGTGCAGCTCCTTATTTATTTTCTTCAGTAAATGCATTACTAGTAGAGGGATATCCTTCTTCCTTTCGCGCAAAGGTGGAATATCTATAGTAAAGACTTTCAGCCTGTAATATAGATCTTCACGGAATTTTCCCTGCTCTACTAGCTCTGCAAGTGACTTGTTAGTTGCAGCAATTATACGCGCACGCATCGGTATGAGAGTCTCGCCTCCGACTTTTTCAAATTCCCTTTCCTGGAGAACTCTTAAGAGCTTTACCTGAAGATTTGCAGACATTTCCGAGATCTCATCAAGAAATATCGTCCCTTCTTCAGCAAGCTCGAACTTCCCTTTCTTGTCTCGTATTGCACCTGTGAATGCACCCCTGACATGCCCGAATAATTCGCTCTCTAACAGCGAATCTGTCAGCACAGTACAATTAACTGCAATGAACGGCTGCTCTTTTGTAACACCGCTGTAATGAATAACTTTTGAAATAAGCTCTTTACCGGTACCGCTTTCTCCCTCTATAAGCACAGAGACTTTATTCATTGAAAGCTGTCCGATATATTTATATATCTCCCGCATATCGGGAGTATTGCCTATGATACTGTTTTCAAGCTGGTATTCAGCTGAATCTTCAGTTATGTAATCAGAAAGACGCTTATTGATGTTCTGGTTCTCAAGTGCTTTATTGACCTTCATCTTGAGCTGCCCGATCTCCAGAGGTTTGTGCAGATAGTCAAATACACCCTTCTGCATCGCCTGGATCGTCGAATTGATATCACCATAAGCAGTAATAAGAATGGTTTGAATGTGAGAATCGATCTCTTTGATGCGGTCGAGCACCTGCAGGCCGTTCATTAATGGCATCTTTAGATCACAGATAACCAGATTAGGAGATTCCTCCTCAATCATCTGCACCCCGGTCTGCCCGTTGGCTGCCAGCATAACACGGTGCCCCATTTCTGATAACAGGATCTTCAGGGTTTCGCGTATCGATTCATCATCATCGATTACAAGTATGTCGGCCATTTACGTTCCTTTCGTGAAAAGAAATTTCGAAAACAGTTTCTCCCTTGTGGGAAGAAAGCAGTCTTATTTTACCATTATGTTTTCTGATTATTTCCGAAGCAAGAACCAACCCCAGCCCGTTCCCATTACTCTTCGTTGTGTAAAAAGGCTGAAATATTCTGCTGCTATCCTTAACACCGCAGCCGTCATCCTTAATTAAAATCCTGTGCACCCCGTTCTGTTCGTCAGATATCGTAAGAATCTCAATATTACCGTTTTCTCCTATTGCCTCAACTGAATTCGACAGCAGATTTAGAAAAACCGATCTTAACTTGTCCCTGTCCCCCGAAAGGAAATATTCACTGCATTTGTTCAAAAATGCGATATTCCTTTTCTTAAGCTCCGGACGGATCTGGACATGTATATCTTCTATTAACTCGTAAAGCCGGAACTCTGAATGTTCAAAACCGCTCCGGCGGTATAAATTCAAATACGAATCGACTATACCTGAAAGCCTTGTGATCTCTTTTTTTATTATTGCAAGCGACTTCTTTTTGTTCTCTGAAAGCGAGTCATCTTCATCGAGCATCTCTACATTCAGCTTTATTGAGGTCAATGGCGTCTTAAGCTCGTGTGCAAGCGCATTCGCTGTGCGGCTGATCATTTCCGCCTGATCATAAAAACTTTTCAGTTTGTCATCATCAGATTGAAATACCGCTTCTTCCGGCTTAAACATTTCCATAATTTCTCAGTGTGCCTGCAAGTTTAAATAATTATTTTTCCAGAATCAACAAGTAAAAGAGACAGGGGGAACAATGTTCCCCTCTGAATTATCTTCTATGCTCCCTTCAAGTTCTGTTAATTTCTTTTTTAACTGCCTTATCAGATCTTCATCCGAAGTATAAGTGAAGATGAGTTTTTTATTCTTTACAACACCTTCGTTCTTCTTGTCACGCAGCCTGCGCGCAAGATGCATTGCTTCAACAGATGATATTTTATTTTCTGATGAAGTAAGCTCGTTGAAGAGCATCCGCTGTTCTTCAGGATGATTATTTAATAGCAGCAGCGCCCTTGCATGCCCTTCAGTTATCTGAGTGGCTTCTGCCATACGGCTGCGCAGTACTATCTGATTCTGCATCTCTTCAGGAAGATTTAATAACCTGATAAACTGCTTCCTGCGTGTATCAGAAATCCCTATCGACCTTTCTACATCTTCCCACTTTGCACTTTCATTCAGAACGTCTTTGTACTCAAGCAAAGCATAGGCTTTTTCTATCGGATTAAGATCTTCTCTTACAAAGTTCTCAACCAGCTGCTTTGCAAACCTGTCCTTCGAATCCTCCGGCGAAAGTACTATGCAGGGAATTTCGGTTAGACCTGCGATCCCGCAGGCCCTGTACCGCCTCTCTCCCACTATCAGCTTGAATCGCCCGTCTTCCATCGATTCCACTGCTATCGGCTGAAGTAATCCATGCTTCGCTATCGACTCAGCAAGCTCCTTTAAGGCTTCTTCCTTAAATTCCTTCCTGGGCTGATTTGGATCCGGCATGATCTGCTCTATTCGCACAAGCCTGGCATTCGCCAGTCGCTTTGTCTCTTTATAGTGATTATACTCAACAGCCGGCTCAACCTGCCTGGGCCCGGGTCTCTCCTGAAATGACCGTTCAATCTGCGCTAAAAAAGATTTAGACACGCTGCTTCATCTCCTCAAACAAGTTCGTAAAACAGTCCGCTTCGTTTGATTTTGGAGAATAATAATTTATCGGCAGCCTTGAAGTTATTGCTTCGGTGTATGCCACTGCATTTTTAAGTTCTGTGGAAAATACTTTTTCTTCATAAGTATTCCGGAGTATCTCGTTGAACTCCGACTCTATTTTCCGGCGCCCGCTCAGCTTGTTGATGACAAACCCTAAAAGCTCTAGATTTGAGTTTGCCCTGCGCTTTATCGTATCGACAAATGCTAACAGCTGTCCGGCACCCTTAACTGCCCACTCCTGGCATTCTATTGGTATGACGTAATGTGTAGATGCAACAAAAGCCATTTTTGTTGCCCTTGATAATGAAGGCGGACAATCTATTAGTACGAAATCATAATTGGATATGATGTCGCTTATACTGTCCATTAAAATATATTGAGCATCATCGCTCCCTGCCAGCTTCGCATCCAGATCAGATAGCGTAAGATTAGCGGGTAAAATATCTATGTTCGGAAAGCGGGTACTGCAAACTACACAGGATGCATCGATCTCATCTACCAGAACTTCACGGATCGTTTTATCAAGTTCGTAAATGTTCTCAAGAAAAAATGAGGACAGATTGCCCTGCGGATCAAGATCTATCAGCAGCACTCTGTGCCCTGCTTCTTCAATTACACCTGAAAGATGTATCGTAAGTGAGGTCTTCCCCACACCGCCTTTTTGATTCGAAAATGAAATGATTTTCGGACTGTTCATTCATTGCTCAGAAATATTGAATGCAAATATAATGCATTTAAAATAAATAGGTAAATAGTTTTAAATTTTTTTACAAAAAATTTATTTAATGAAAATCCCATCCCTGGACACTCAGATAAGTGATTTTATTTTTTATTCTCAGCAAGTATTTATTTATATAAATATTTTTTTATCTGAATCTTTTCTCTTTTTATATTGTTATCTCTTTGTTTTTTATATAGTTAGCATCAGCATTATAGAAATCATGATTAACCGTTTTTATTGAGTTAAAATATTTAAATCGTCTGCCCCCGCAGCTGTGCTTTATTAAATTATTTAAAACTGCCTGATAAATTTATTTTTAATATTTTTATGAGAAACACTTTTTAATAAAATTTGAGCTGTGAATAAATTCTAAAGCCTTTCCTTTAAGGCTTCGGGGAAACAATGTTCCTGCCTGCGTCTCAAATATTTCACTCTTTTACCCTTTAATCCTTAAGTTTTTTTCCGATAATTCAATATTAATTAAGAAAAAATAGAAAGCCCTGAGGAATTCATAAATGCTTTTATATGGTGTAGTATTTATCTGCATGATCCAGCTTGTACTGATCTTCATTTTTATCCGTAAAAAAAATAATGCATCAGACATTAAATCCGCCAGCTCAATAAGTGAGGATGGCAGCAGAACAGAAAGAGATCTGCTCAGACAGGAAAATGCTAAACTTAAAAAGGATAACGACCTTCTTAAGAACTATAACAAACTTAATGAGGAATTTGGAAATCTTGAGTACTCTTATAATAAGTTAAAAAAGGAGTATACCGGCCTTAAGGAAACTAATGATTTTCTTAAACAGCAGATCAGTTCATTAAAGGCCAATATCTCAGACCTTGAGAATGCAAATGCACAGCTCGCAGGCCAGAAGGAAAAACTGCTTGAAAGAAAACGGCAGCTTGAGGAACTGCAGACCCAGAAAGATGAACTTTTTGCTATCGCCCTCCATGATATTAAGAACCCTGCTTCGGCTATAAGAGGTTATGTCGAACTTCTTGAGTCTTATGACCTGAACGCTCAGGAACAACAGGAAATAATGCAGTCGCTGGCAGATACTTCTTCTCGCATAATTAACCTGGCACAGGAGATGTCAGCTGTAATTGCAAAGAAAAAACCTGAACCGGTTTATAGTTTTGAAACAGGTTCAATTAAAAAGATCGCTGACAGCGTGTGCACCCGAAACCTGGGCTATTCTATAAAGAAAGAAGTCAAACTGATAAACCAGACCTCCCCTAATACACCCGAAGTTACAATGGATGTAACAAAGATCGAAGAAGTGATGGATAACCTTGTCAATAATGCTGTTAAATATGCCCCAAAAGGAACGGTCGTGCAGGTAAAATCTTATTTCAGCGACAGCAAAATTACTGTTGAAGTAGCAGATAACGGCGTTGGACTCTCAGAGGAGGACTGCAGCCATGCTTTTGAAAAAGGAGTGCTCCTGACACCCAAACCTACCGATAATGAAACCCGCTCAGGATTAGGCCTGTGGATAGTAAAGAAAATAATAGAAGAGCATGGCGGAAATGTATGGGTGAAAAGTAAACTGGGAGTAGGCTCCACTTTTGGATTTGAACTCCCCTTAAGAAAAATTTCTTAAATCCTGAGCTCTGAATCCTGAACAAATACAAAAATTAAAATCCGAATGACACAGAAATACTCTCTCCTCAGATACTGACCATTTGATGTTTTCTATTTTGAATTTGTTCAGGATTTAGAGCTATAGTGTGTACCGTCTACGAAAATCCGGCACTGGTATGTCAGCAAATATCGTCCGGTTAGCTCTAAGACCTGCGAAATTTGTGTTTTTAATATTAGAAATATTCAGAATAAGCAAATCGCTGTAAGTGTTTTTCATTATGAATATCTTCAAGCATCCGCCGGCGGTTTATATTTAGTGCTTGGAATTTCAGACAGTATGGTTCTGTGGATATTTTGGTTTTCTATTCTGAATTGTTTAGGATCTGCCCAGTTGCTTGGTATTTCCCTGTCTATAGTTCAATTACCTTCCCTTTCTGAGCTGCATGCAGCTTTATCTTAGGATTTAACTTTAATATATTATACCCCATCCAGTCAATTGCTTCTTCATCGCCATGAACCAGTATGACCTTTTCAGGCTTTAATCTCTTGACAATTTCAAGAAGACCGTCTCTCCTGGCATGTGAGGAAAACCTGTACCTTTCAATTGAACATTTTATCTCTACCGGATTTATTAGGTTCGGCAGACTGATCTTATCCCCTTTTTTTGCTGATGCTATCGTGTAGCCGGGAGTCTCTGGATCCATGTAACCTGCGATAAATATTGCAAACCTGTCCTGCTTCAGCCAGTCGAGCGCAAGATTAAACGATAAGGTGCCTTCTATTATCATCCCGCTGGGAGCAAGGACAACTGAAGGATTCGTCCTGAAAGTATTAATATTGCTTACTTCGTAAATATCCTTATATGGGATGCCTGCCAGCTCAAATTCCTGATCGACCCGGCGGACTACATAACGGTTACGGTCGTGTACCATGTTTATTTTCCGGCCGATTCCCCCTGTGTATATGTCAGTATTGGTCAGCACCCCCCTTTCCATCATTTTCCATATTGTCGTAAGCAGTTCCTGCAGCTTTCCTAAGGAAAATACCGGTATAAGTACGGACCCTCCCGCCTCCAGAACTTTGTTTGCATTACGGGCAAGCCTTTTTGCTTCCTGCTCCCATGTCGGTAATACTGCTGAATCAATATTTCCATAAGTACATTCAAGTATAAGAGTATCTATCTTTCCTTTTGGTAATTCGGCTCCCGGAGTGAGCATCTGATCATCAAGATTAATATCACCTGTATAAAAGATCTTTTGTCCCTTGTGCTCAAGAAGTATTCCGGCTGCACCCAGGATATGCCCGGCATCGCAGAATGAAATATTCACTGGAGCTGAACTATTGGTTCTGAATCCTTTTACTTCAAATTGCTCATTATAGCTTTTATAATTTATAGACTGGATCAGAAGATCTATCTCTTCGTGTGTATAAGGCTTAAGAAAACTTGTGTCGTTTAGTTTATCTGAAAGAATAGATACTGAGTTATGCAGTGTAAGCTCTGCAATTGCCCTTGTCTGCGGCGTTGAATAAAGCCTTATATACGGATGTTTTCTTACCAGGTAGGGCAATGCACCAATATGATCCTGATGGGCATGAGAAATTATCCCGAAGTCTACCTCCCTTTCCTGCAGCATTTCAAGACTGGGGAGTGCTTCTGGAATACTCTTGCGCGGATGCATTCCGCAGTCGAGAATAATACCTGTCCCGCCAATATTGAGATAGAAACAGCTGCTGCCTATTTCACCGGCTCCGCCAAGTGCTAAGAATTGAATCATATTATCCTGCAGACCATTAACCCTGGTTTATATATTAAATTTGTTTATTTGTATTCCTCTTATTCAGATACATTCTTTCCGTTACTCCCATGTTTCCTCCCCCCGCTATCCCAACATCCTAAAATCCCATCCTCCACAAATTCCATCCTCCGTCAAACTCCTTCCTCCCCCAAACTCCATCCTTCACAATTCCATCCTTCACAATTCCTTCCATCACAATTCCACCCTCCACAAATTCCATCCTCCCCAAACTCCTTCCTTCACTAATTCCCTCCTCCACACATCCCATCCTCCACACATCCCATCCTCCACACATCCCATCCTCCGCCAGTCTTATACCTCCCCAAATTCCTTCACTTAAAGCTCCATTTAGTTACAAAATAAATCAGGACTAAACCAAAACACTTCATATACTGAACCGCAAATATTTTATATCCCTCAGTTATTCAGTTAACATGCCCAAAAATAAATTATAAGATATTTATAATAATGAATAAATATGCGCCAAATATTGCATTTAATTGTACTTACCTATATGTTTAGTGATCTAAACTATGCAAAATACTTTAAATTAACCAGAAAGGAAAATTATGAAAAAATTAGTTGCATCAGTAGTTATGTTTCTGTTATTAGTCAGCATAAGCTTTGCAGGCAGCGTAAAAAAACTTGGGAAAGATCTTACTCTGAAAAATAAAACTAAGGTTTCTGAAATTCTGAAGAACCCGAAAAGCTTTGTCGGTAAAAAAGTCCAGGTCGAAGGTATGATCGTCGATGTTTGCAGCAATAGAGGCTGCTGGATGGAAATCGCTGGAGATAAGCCTTTCCAGAAAATAAAAGTAAAAGTAAAAGATGGCGAAATTGTTTTCCCGATGGAAGCAAAAGGTAAAACAGCTAAAGTTGAAGGTGAGATCTATGAAATAAACCTTACAAAAGAACAGGCCGCAGAAATGGCTAAACACGAAGCTGAAGAAAAAGGAAAAACTTTTGATCCGAAATCAGTAACAGGCCCGGTAACACTGTACCAGATTAAAGGTGCAGGCGCGGAAATAAAATAAGGGGACGATAGTTTAATGCAATGGAGAAAGTGGATCAGGATCCTGCACAGGGATCTTGGATATATTTGTACTGGTTTGACTGTAGTTTATGCAATATCAGGTATAGCTGTTAATCATACTCACGAATGGAACCCGAATTATAGTATTAAGACATTTACAACAAAAATTCAGCCTGTCACCGACAGCATAGTCGATGCAGAGGCTGTTTCTATGAAAATTCTTTCGCAGATTGGAGAAAATGGCAAGTACAAAAACTGCTACCAGCCTGATCCGGATAATCTGCAGATATTTGTCGAAGGAAATACTATCAACGTTAAGCTTAAAGAAGGCGAAGTAACTCAGGAGAAAATTAATAACAGAGCAGTGTTAAAAGAAAGCAATTTTCTGCACTTAAATGCGGCAAAAAAAGCCTGGACATGGGTGGCCGATATATTTGCAGTAAGTCTTGCCTTTTTAGCTGTATCTGGACTGTTTATGATTAAGGGAAAGAATGGAATAAAAGGCCGCGGAGCATGGCTCACAGCTATTGGAATCGCTATCCCTCTGTTATTTCTTATGATGTATTATTTTTAATTCTGTAAAATATTATCGATAATGAAAAAGCGGAACCGTACTCAGGTTCCGCTTTTTTTTTGACCTCCAACTCCGAAGGAGAATTTGTCCGCCGCTAGTTAGATCTTTTGCCTCAGAATATTTGTTCACTGTCTAAAGACTTTCGCCTGTCTCCGAAACTTTTCCTCCTGTGGAAGATCCCTCAAACTTAGGATGATTTTTTCCTGCCTCCGGCAGACTTGTGACTAGTCCCTGTCCCATTTTCCATGGCCGCGTCCGTTTCCCTTGCCGTTTCCATTACCATGCCATTTTCCATTGCCGTTGCCGTAACTATTGCCTTCTCTGTAATTTCTGTCACCGTCATCATCTCTGCGCCTGTCATACTTAGCAGTGTAATATCTGTCATGGATTTTGGCATAATCATATCCCTGATTTCTCATCCTGTAAACATCATCCCTTGAACATCCGTAGCTGTCTGTCATTATTCTTGTATTAACATAACTTACAATTTCAGGATCACTTAAATATACGGTCTGGACTCTTGCATGCTTGTTATGCTTATAATAACCCCAGGCATTTCCACGAGGACCGTCTACTACGACCTGACGGCCATATATATCTGGACCTAATCCATAATGCTGTGAAACTTCCATCCATGAGCATCCTCTCATTCTGTATGCAGCTACTTCTTCAGGTGAAACATGCGCATGCCTTGCAACATAAAATACTACAGGAATTTCATCATGAGGTACCCGCCTTTCATGAATAACAACTACTTCCCTTTCCGGAACATGATAATAATTACCTATTGATAAGTAAAAACTTCTTAAACCCCTGTCGCCTATTGAAATTCCTGCATTGAACTGTGCGAATATATTTGAGGTAAACCCAACAACCGACATAATTAAAACTGCTGCAAACATCAATCTCTTTTTCATTTTGAACTCCTTCATTACATATACTTAAATTTATTTTCACATGACCTAAATGCCTTTGTGACATTCACTTACCGCCTGAACGGCCAGATTTCTTCAACTATCCTTTGATCAATCCTCCATACTTTTAATCATCATAATGTTAATTACTTTTAACTTATGCTGCTTTCCAGCCTTTTTTCAGAGGCTTTGTTTACAGTACATTATTTGTATTAAATGTTCTGTAATCAAGCTTCTACTTAGATTAATCAACTATCATGCCTGCACAAAACCATTGATTTGCAGCCTTTTGCAGAGGATCTTGTACTTAGAACTGTACTATTGTGTATAATTAATTAGTCGTTTATCCAAAGTCCAATGTCTACCCGCCTGAAGCGGGAGTCCAAAATCCAAAATCCTTAATCGATAAAAAAAGAGTTCCATTTTTGAATTGTCCCCCATCCCCCTGTCTTTCTTCCCCCGTCCCCCGTCCCCCTGTCTTTCTTCCCCCGTCCCTCGTCCCCCTGTCTTTCTTCCCCCGTCCCCCTGTCTTTCTTCCCCCGTCCCTCGTCCCTCGTCCCCCTGTCTTTCTTCC
>JBLNEL010000412.1:0-3788 GCA_050262615.1 Bacillota bacterium | reverse complement strand
GTAATTACCTGTCCGACAAGATTTTTCTTTACACAATCAGGTTTTAATATGGCAAGTGTTCTATTACTCAATTTATGCTCCTTTCATATATTCAAATTTAATTCCTATACTTATGGATTCCCACAAGTTCTGAATGTTAAATCAGACTTATGGGAACCCATTAAATACAGGATTGCATTAATTATCTTTTCCTGGCTTTTCCGGATGAAGCTGGTTTTAATTTAAGCACCTTTTTTACTGTGCCGGCTTTTCCGGCAGGTGAGGCAGCTTTTAAAGTTGCTGATTTTCTGGCAGCTGTTTTTCCGGCAGCTGTTTTTCCGGCCGCACTTTTTGTTTTCTTTGCAGAAGCAGAAGTATTTCCTGTTTGACTCTTTTTAGTACTGATAGGTTTTACTGAGGTTTTAGCAATGGCTTTTCCATTTTTAGGGGCACTTTTTTCTTTTACAGCAAGCAAAGCGCTCTGCATTGTAATTCCGATCTCAGCAGGACTTTCAACTACTTTAATGCCAGCCTTTTTCATAACATCCATTTTTTCTTTAGCTGTTCCTTTTCCTCCGGAAATTATTGCTCCGGCATGGCCCATTCGTCTGCCGGCAGGGGCAGTTCTTCCTGCAATGAATCCAACTACAGGCTTTTTAACATTTTTTTTAATAAACTGAGCTGCTTCTTCCTCAGCCGATCCTCCGATTTCACCAATCATAACAATGCCGTCAGTTTCAGGGTCTTCATTGAACCGCTTTATGATATCAATAAACTGAGAACCAACAACCGGGTCACCACCAATACCGACGCAGGTAGATTGGCCAATCTTTAAGTCTGATAATTGTTTTACAGCCTCATAAGTTAAAGTCCCACTTCTGGATACAACGCCGACTTTTCCTGATTTATGAATAAAGCCGGGCATAATGCCTATTTTGGCTTTTCCCGGAGAAATTACGCCCGGGCAATTAGGACCAATTAATACCACATCTTTATTTTTGATAGAATTATAGACCTTAACCATATCTTTAGCCGGAATTCCTTCAGTAATACATACAATAAGCTTTACTCCTGAGTTTGCAGCCTCGAGTATTGCGTCTGCTGCAAAAGCTGGGGGTACAAAAATAACAGAGGCATTTGCCTTTTGATCTTTCACAGCCTCAGCTACAGTATTGTATATAGGAATACCGTCAAAATCCTGACCACCTTTGCCGGGAGTGACACCAGCAACAACATTAGTTCCGTATTCTTTCATCTGTTTTGTATGAAAAGATCCCTCTCCACCAGTGATTCCCTGGACAACCAGACGTGTTTTTCGGTCAACAAGTATACTCATATTGGTCCCCTATGTTTGATGGTTTAACAAACTGTTACAGAATAGGTAAAGATAAAAAAAATCGAATAAATATACTTACTATTTTTTAGTATTGTTCCATGAAGGATGAGCTGGTTACGAATTGAATCCTAAAAGGACGGGGGAGAGGATACGATATATTGTGCTAGCATTTATCCTCTTCCGCTAAAGAAAGAGGATAAATGCAGATCAGTATTATTTTAGCAAAGAATTCTGAATAAAATAACTCAATTTTAATAAGGCAGTTTCATTAAACTGATCAGCCATGAGCTGCAGGCCTATAGGGAGCCCTTCTGAATTTTTTCCTACAGGAATACTTATTCCAGGTATTCCAGCTAAATTTGCAGAAGTGGTATATATATCATTTAAATACATTTCCAGCGGGTTGCTGGATTTTTCACCGATCTTAAATGCCACAGATGGAGTAGTAGGTGTTAAAATGACATCAACTTTTGAAAATGCTTTATCAAAGTCTTCTTTTAATAACCGGCGTACCTTCTGAGCCTTTTTATAATAGGCTTCATAATAGCCTGCAGACAGGACATATGTTCCAAGCATAATCCTACGCTTAACTTCCATGCCGAAACCATGACTGCGTGACATTGTATACATCTGGTGTAAAGTCCGGCTATCAGGATTTCGATATCCATAACGTGCTCCATCAAATCTTGCAAGATTGCTGGATGCCTCAGCTGTAGTCAGGATGTAATAGGTTGCAATAGAATATTCCGTGCGCGGAAGAGTAATTTCAGAAACTTCAAAGTCATTTTCTTTTAATTTACTTACAATTAATTCAATGGAAGCTTTTATTTCAGGGTTTAATCCCTGGCCGAAAAATTCAGCAGGAAGACCTATCCTTGGTTTTCCGGAATAGTCTTTACTGTTTATGTTAATATCATTTAATTGCGAGCAATAATCTTCCTCAGGGAAATCTGCCGAAGTTGAATCATTATCATCTTTTCCGGCAATTACTTCAAGAATAAGCGAGGCATCTTCAGTGTTATTTGCAAAAGGGCCTATTGAATCAAAAGAAGAAGCAAATGCAGTAAGTCCAAACCGGGAAACTCTGCCATAAGTAGGTTTAAGTCCATAAATACCGCAGAAAGCAGCTGGCTGTCTGATCGATCCGCCAGTATCAGTTCCCAGTGCTGCATCGCAGCATCCAGAAGCAACTGCAACGGCAGATCCTCCACTTGAGCCTCCGGGCACGCGGGTTAAATCAACCGGATTAAGCACAGGGCCAAAAGCAGAGTTTTCATTTGAAGATCCCATAGCAAATTCATCGCAGCTTGTCTTGCCGATTAATATGGCATCTTCAGCCTCGAGTTTTTTTATAACAGCAGCATCATATAATGATATGAAATTTTCAAGGATCTTAGATGAACAAGTCAGAGGTTTATGCTTAATTGCCAGAACGTCTTTTATGGCAATTACTATACCGGCTAATTTGCCGGGTTTTCCAGAACGGAACTTTTCAGTAACTGAAAGGGCTTTACTTAGGGCTTCCTCTCTGAAAACAAAATTAAAGGCATTCAGCTTTTTATTTTCTTCAATTTTATCTAAAAAGTAACTGACATTGTCAACAAGTGAAAGCTCGCCACTTTCCAATTTTTGTCTTTTTTCTGCGTAGTTTTTGTAATCAGGCACGTGAGTGTTTTTCCGGTGTTGTGATGGTTATTACAAGTTTATCATTTAATAAAGAAGCCACTAAAACGGGCGAATAAATATCCGTACCGTATTTAATGGCATAAAAAATTATTATGTAAAATTATCAAAGAATAAAGGGGGATTCAATAATTTTCTGAAAAGAAAATCTAATAAAGGATCACTATTTATCTAAGGATTTTTTTTCAGAATCTTTTTCAGTTTTTTTATCGTCCAGATCTTCCTGAACATCTTTAACCGCCTTCTTGAACTCCTTCATCCCTGATCCAAGTCCGCGAGCAAGTTCAGGTATTTTCTTTGCTCCGAAGAAAATGAAAATAACAAGAACTATAATAATTAATTCAGGTGTACCTATATTCGGCATATTGTCCTCATCGTTTAATCATGTCCTCATTTTAAATTTAAGAAAAATTAAAGGACATGGATCAATTATAGCAAATTATTTAACAAAAGGGAAATTCAGTTACAAAACTGGTCATACTTTTTCAGAATTATCAGCTGTGCCCGGAAGAGATGTATGTTCAGCTGAGGCATTAATATCAGATTTACTTTGTGTATGAATTTCCGGGTCTTTAGGCTCAATTCTCTTTGTATCTTTTGAGGCAGTATCATTGATCTTTAATTCATCTTCAACATCTTTCATTGCCTTTTTGAACTCTCTCATTCCTTTTCCGATTCCCTGGGCAATTTCAGGAATTTTTTTAGGTCCAAAGAATATCAGAATCACCAGCACAATCATAATAATTTCAGCGCCGCCAAGATTTCCCATATAATCTTTCCTTAACCTTAC
>JBLNEL010000411.1:0-62452 GCA_050262615.1 Bacillota bacterium | reverse complement strand
ACCCCATTAGTCTTTATTGCTGAAAATAATATCCTGTTTCTGCTCAATAAGTATCTGTAGCCGAACCTTCCCTTTGTACAGAGATATCCCTTGTTTTGACTCTCCTTTACTTCGTCTGTTGTATTTGATATGTAAAATAGGTCATTGCTTATTTTTTTGAAGTTTACTTTGCAGCCCAATGAACAGAAACTGCACGTAGTCTCAAAGTTCTCTCTTGGAAGTGTTCCCGGTGCCTTAAATGGCAGCTTTTCACTTATAGCTCCTGTTGGACAGCTGTCAATACAATTTCCACAGCTTATGCAGTTTGTATCAAGTAAGGGCTTCTCCATTGCAGGCTTTACAACTGACTTAAAACCGCGGTAAACAAATCCCAGGGCTGAGACTTTTAGAACCTCTGTACATGTTCTTACACACCTGCCGCAGTTTATGCATTTATTAGGATCAAGTAAGATAAAAGGATGCCTTAAGTCAGGAGTGTATTTCTTTGTCTCCCCTTTATATGATGAAATATCTATTTTGTATTCATCACAGTACCGCCTTAAGCTGCAGTCGTAGTACTCTGAACATCCGCATTCAAGGCACCGCGCTGCTTCATTGTGTGCCTGTGCCTCACCTATACTCTTTTCAACTTCATTAAATGAATGTATCCTTTCTTCTGCCGGAAGCTCCTCAGACTTTTCTCTAGGCATTTTTTTATAAAGTGCAAATTCACGTTCTGACAGTTCTGCCAGATTATGTTTTAAGCTTATAAAACTGCCGTTTTGATTTCCTGCCTTTCCGGTTTGAAAATAGTTCATTATAGATTCTGCTGCTTTTTTCCCCTGCGCAATTGCACTTATAGCTGTAAGCGGACCTGTTACATCATCACCACCGGCAAATACTCCGGGAATAGTTGTCTGAAAGCTCTCTTTATTAATTTTTAATGTACCCCACTTTTCAAGACTGCATTCATTATCCAGCCCACTGAAACTGATATCAACCGCCTGCCCAATTGCACTTATCAGATAGTCGCAGTCAATTATAAATTCCGAACCTGCAAGGGCAACAGGTTTTGGCCTTTCACCTGACTTGCCTTCTATAAGCTGCATCCTTAAACATTCAACTGCTTTTAGTCTGCTGTTTTCTGAAATTAAAGCCTTTGGATTTGTAAGAAAAAGAATTTCAATTCCTTCTTTTATTACTGCTTCAATTTCTTCACGGTTTGCAGGCATTTCGTTTATGCTTCTTCTGTAAACTATTTTAACCTCATCTGCTCCGCACCTTAAGGCCGTTCTGGCAGCATCAATTGCTGTATTCCCCCCGCCGACAACAACGACCTTCCCATTTAATCCCGGCATTTTTCCTGTTTCTACGTCTTTTAAAAATTCAATTCCTCTGTATATGCCTTCTGTATTATCTTCCCCTTCAAGCCCAAGCTTAGTAGCCTTATGAGCTCCTACTCCAATAAATACAGCATCGTAATTACCTTCCATTAAACTTTTTATACTGAAATCACGGCCAAGCTCCACGTTGGTTTTTAATTCAATACCAAGATCAAGTATCCAGTTTATCTCCGAATCAAGTATTTCCTTCGGCAGCCTGTATTCCGGAATCCCGTACCTTAACATGCCGCCTGGCTTTGGATATTTTTCAAATATTGTAACCTGATATCCTTCAATCCTTAAGTAGTAAGCACATGATAATCCCGCCGGCCCGCTCCCTATGACTGCAGCTTTTTTCCCCTTATCCTTTTTTACCTCCGGAGTCCATTTGTTTATATTATCCAGATCGGCAATAAATCTTTTTAATGCATTAACTGATACCGGCTCATCTACATACTTTCTCCTGCAGGCAGCTTCACAATCCCTTACGCATACTCGCCCGATGGAGAGCGGAAGCGGATTCTTCTCTTTTACCAGCCTTAAGGCGTCTTTATATTTCCCCATTGATATTAAAGCAATGTATGCCTGTGCATCTACTCCGGCAGGACAATTATTCCGGCATGGTCCGATACAGTCTGCATAATGGTTTGACATCAGCAGCTCAAGAGCAGCTTTCCTTGTTTCAATTACATCTTTACTTCTGGTCGATATCTTCATACCGCTTCTGACTATTGTCGAGCAGGATGGAATAAGCTTGTTTAAACCTTCTACTTCAACAACACACATATAACAGGATGTATAATGTTCAAGTCTTTTATCGTGACATAGAGTAGGAATTTGGTCAAGCCCGCTTTTATGCACGGCTTCCAGGATCGTATCCTCTTCTGAGGCTATAACTTCTACTCCATTAATTACTATTTTGACCTCTTCCATATACCACCTGCTTTATTCTTAAACCAGCAAATCCCCCGTAAACAGACTAAATAACCTTGTACTCTCTCTGCCCCCAAATCCGTCCGTAATAAATAATCAGTCCGTGCGTCAGTTTAGACTAGACGACCTTGGACCAGACGACCTTTTTACTTTTCATGACTTTGGACTATGAACTATGGACCTCGGACTCCCGCCTCCGGCGTGATGGACTTTGGACTAAGTGACTTTTACTGCATCTAATCTGCATACTTCAAAACACTTTCCGCACTTAATGCACAGATCATTGTTAATTTTATGAACTTCCTTTTTACTCCCGGTTATAGCACCTGTTGGACATTGCTTTATACATACTCCGCAGCCTTTGCACATTTCATCGATTATACTGTATGTAATAAGCGATGAACAGCTGTGAGCCGGACATTTCTTATGAATGATGTGGGCCTCGTATTCATCCCTGAAATACTTTAAGGTTGTCAGTACTGGATTTGGCGCTGTCTGTCCAAGCCCGCAGAGACTGCCCCTGCTTACTTTCTTTGCAAGGTCTTCAAGCAGCTCAATATCAGTTTCTTTTCCCTTGCCTTCAGTTATCCTTTCTAATATTTCAAGCATTCTCTTTGTCCCGATACGGCAGAAAGTGCACTTGCCGCATGATTCATGCTGAGTGAAGTTTAAGAAGAACCTGGCAAAATCAACCATGCAGGTTGTCTCATCAATTACAATAAGCCCGCCTGAACCCATTATTGCACCGGTACGGGTGATCTCATCATAATCTATTTTTAAGTCTCCCATGCTCGAGGGTATACACCCGCCCGAAGGACCTCCTATCTGTACAGCCTTAAATTTTTTGTTATCCTTTATTCCTCCGCCTATATCATAAACGATCTCATTTATGGTTATTCCCATCGGAACTTCTACAAGCCCTGTCCTTTTTATCCTGCCTGCTAAAGCGAAAACTTTGCTGCCTTTGCTTTTTTCTGTTCCTAAGGCTGCATACTTTTCATAACCATTGACTATTATCCATGGAAGATTTGCATATGTCTCTACATTGTTTATTACTGTCGGCTTCTCCCATAATCCTTTATGCGTAGGAAACGGCGGCCTTAATCTTGGTACTCCTCTTTTGCCTTCAATAGACTGCATAAGCGCAGTTTCCTCTCCGCAGACAAATGCTCCGGCTCCTTCTTTTATCTTTATCTCCAGACTGAAACTGCTTCCAAAAATATTTTCACCTGAAAGCCCTTTTTCTTTCATCTGCACTAATGCATTCCTTAGCCTTTTAATAGCCCACGGATACTCAGCTCTTACATAAATAAAAGCCTTATCTGCTCCGATTGCATAGGCTGCAATCATCATCCCTTCCAGTACCGAATGAGGATCCCCCTCAAGTACACTCCGGTCCATAAATGCACCCGGATCACCTTCATCAGCATTGCAGATTAAATACTTTTGATCTGAATTTTCACTGAATGCAAATCTCCACTTCTGCCCTGTAAGAAAACCTCCGCCGCCGCGCCCCCTTAAACCTGAACGTGTTACCTCATCTATTACTCTTTCAGGTGAATACTCCCTTAACACTTTCTCTATTGCCTTATAGCCCCCTTTTTCAATGTAATCTTCAATTGATGAAGGATTAATTGCTCCGCAGTTCCTTAAGACAATCCTTGTCTGTTTTTTGAGAAAAGACTCTTCCTTGCAATAATCCCCTGTTTTTATTATCCATTCCTTTATTGGATTGTTGTTTATAAGATGCTCATTTACTATTCGCCCTGCTTTGTCAACCGTTACTTTTGAATAAAGTGAACTGCTAAGATCATCTTCAACTTCTACCAGGACTTCTTCATAACACATACCCATGCAGCCGGTCTCTGAGAGTTCATAATCCAGACCTTTATTTACTAACTCCGATTTGATTTTTTCAAATACCTGGATACCACCGGCTGAAATGCCGCATGTACCTAAACCTACTTTAATTTTTTTCATTTCTGATTCCCGCGAGCTTATTATGCTGATCGGAATTTTTTAATTGTCCTTTTGATCTTATCTGATGTAAGGTTTCCATATGTCTCATCGTTAATCATCATTACCGGAGCTAAAGAACAACAGCCTAAGCATGCAACAGATTCTAAAGAAAATAATCCCTCATCTGTCGTTTCACCTATCGTTATACCAAGTTCATCCTCAAGCGCCGAGAGAACAGTTTTTGCACCGTTGACATGACATGCCGTGCCCTGACAGACTTTTATTATGTTTTTTCCTAGAGGCTTCAGGCGAAACTGTGCATAGAATGTAATAACCCCATATATCTCTGAGGCCGGAATCCCTACGATCTCACTTATATAATAGATGACCTTTTCAGGTATGTAACCATAGCAGTCCTGCGCCGACTGCAAAAGAGGAATCAGTGAGTCACTTTTATGATGACGGCTTATCAGGTCTATCTTAAAATTTAATATTTCCGCCTGTAACACATCTGTAGTTTCAGCATATTCTGCTTTACCAACAATTTCAGCTTTATCATCAATTTCAGTTTCTGCCATATGCTCTCCTTTTTAGAAAACCAGGTCTATATTTCAAACATATTGACAACCGGATACTTCCTAACCTTCAGTACTCCGTCTAGTGTTAGTATTTTATTTTCAATTATCCTGTTTATCTCGCTGAACTGAGTCGCATAAAGCATTAATATCAGATTGTACTTACCTTCTGCATAATCACAATATAGTACGTTATCTGTAAGCCTGAGCACCGGATAGATTTTATCCAGCTTCTCCCGGTCTATATCTAATAGCAGATAGGAGTATACGGCTTTCTTTGAATCCCTCAGTTTCCCTGCTCCGGATGTGTCATCAAAAAGTGAAATGCCTGCAGATTGAACAATGTCTCTTATACTGTCATCCATTACTGGAACATCAACCTGAAGAAATAATGATTCTTTTATTCCTTCAAGATTTTTAACACTGTTTTCATAAACTTTTTTGCATTCTTCCTCTGAAGAGGCCTGAATTAAAAGAAAAATATCAATCTCCCCGCTTGTGGCATCACAATAAAGCACATTATCCATAAAGTAAAGTTTTCTGTAAAGCGAAAGGTAATCTGAACCCTCTTTGGTTTTTATAAGTATATAGGCCGAGGTTGCCTTTGCAGCTGCTTTTTCTTCTTCTTTTTTCTCTGCCCGCTTAAGCTGCGGCTGAAGGAGTTTGTTTATTTGTTTTACCAGATCATCTGATGTAAAGGGCTTTTCAAGTAGGCCTGCTGTCTTAAGCTCATCAATTTCTGTTATCTGCAATTTATCAGCATAGCCTGTTATATACATCATTGGAATATCCGGATACTTTGATTTTATTATCTTTCCAAGCTTTATTCCATCAATATCCGGAAGATTCAGATCCACCACAACCGTATCAAGATTAACTGAATTCTTTTGGTAAAGATCAATTTTGTTGAGTGCCGTCAGACCGCTTTCACAGGGTTCAACATCATATCCTGCCTGATTGAGACTTAAAGAAAGAGATCTTCTTATTGAAGATTCATCGTCGATAAGTAATATTCTCTTTTGCATACTATTCTCCCCTAATGCTGATTATAACTGGTAATGCAAGGAATATGCCAGATAAATAATATGCTTTTTCGGAAGGATTTTAAGAGGATTTAGGTTTGTAAGACTTTTTAAACTGTTCAGAATTTTAGCACTCTTGAATTTTAGTGCTATTTCAAAGGTTTTACTGATAAATTTTTTAACATTATATTAATTAACTTTTTTAGATTATGATTTTTTCCACATATTCTGATGTAGCAGCTGCCAGTAGTCCGCCGTAGGTAAGATCAAATTCAATTATATCACCTATTTTATAACAGCTTCTGCAGTCTGTAAAGTCAACTAAAAGATGATCACTGCTCCCGCCGAAAATGCTGATGCATTTGTCTCTTGGAATAATGCCATTAATATTTATATCCTGTCGCCCTGCAGCTAAAATCCCTCGCCTGCGCTTTCCTTTATCTTCAAATACAGGCTTCTGACCAAATGCATCCATCCCTATTTCTCCAACAGGCACAGTTGGCTTTTCTTTTATTTCTACTATCTCTGCAGCAAAGGTAAATGCATCCCGGTATGTGCCTTCTATCCTCTCACCAAATGCAGTCTCCAGGCCAAGCACTATCGACTCGCCCAGCCTTAGCTGGTTTATCCCCTCTGGCATCTGATCTTTAAAAATAAGGTGAAGGCTGCTTGAATTTCCGCCTGAAATAATATCAAGCTTTATATTATACCTTTCTTCTATCTGCCTGGCAAGCGCTATAAGCTTGCACAGATTGTCCTGATTTGGAATTACTCCGCCATAGCAGGTAAGATTTGTTCCTAAACCTTTGAGCCTTATGCCTTTTAAGCAAAGCACCTCGCCTGCAAATTCCACGATGTTCTCACTCCACACGCCTTCACGCAGATCTCCCAGATCAGTCATTAAAATAATATTATGAACTTTCCCCTGCTTTATGGCTTCTTCTGAGATTGCTCTTATCGTTTCAATTTCTGAATTAAGACTTATATCAGCATATTTAATAATCTGACCTGCCTGAGACTTCATCGGAATCCGAAGAAGCATCTTTGGCACTTTTATCGACTGCAGCTTTTTCAGGTTCTCAAGCCTTGAATCTGCTATCATAGCAGCGCCCCCATCAACCATGGCCTGGGCAACTTCTGCAATTCCGCAGAAAACCTTGCTTACTGCTGCAACACTGACCCCATGTTCTTTACACTTATCAACAAGCAGTGCAGTATTATGTCTGACTTTTTCTTTGTCTATAATCAGTGCAGGATAACTCATAATTATTTTCTACCTGTTTTACCCCATTAATTTCATTGAACCAAAACAACTCCCCACCCTTTAACTATCCAGATCTTAACCTTTCGACCTTGGACTATGGACTATGGACTTTGGACTATGGACTTTGGACCTTGGACTATGGACTAAATAACCTCCAGACTCCTTTTTAACAACATTACTGCCGCCTCGGGATATCTTTTTGATAAGACTCCGAGTGAGGCCATTATGTAATGATTATCAATAAGTATTCTCGCTTCATGCTTCGGAAATAGCTGCTCTCCTTTTCCATATGTCCTTACCTGCTTTAATATCTCTTCTCTTTTAGGCAGCCTTGTAAGTGCGCCGCCGGTACCTATTATATTCTTTACATTCGTCAGATCTTTTCCTTCTGCAACTGTCTTCTTTCCCGAAAGACCATAGTAATTCCGCAGGCTTCCTGCATGACGCTCAAGTGATGTTAATACGGCTTCTTTTGTAAGCCTTTCAATAAATTCTTTCTCCCTTATGGACTCAGGAATAGCTTTTATATTTTCAATTAATTCATTTACATCTGGAAATTCTCTTATAAGCTCATCTATGCCAATCTTTTCTACTACATGTCTCATATTGACAAATACCCCTAGATCCCCTTCTACGGTCCTTTTGGCTGTTGGCTCAGGATTCACTAGTATTCGGCTGATTTCTTCTGAATCTTCTGTTACTGAATGAACATCTGTTGTTGCCCCGCCTACATCAAAAACAACCAGGTCTCCAATTGTTTCTTTTAACAATCTTGCTGCCTGCATTACTGATCCGGGAGTAGGAATAATAGGCCCGTCTACCATTTCCCTCACTTTCGACATTCCCGGAGCATGAGTTATATGCTCTTCAAATACCTGCTGTATAACTTTCCTTGCAGGCTCAACATTCAGCATGTCTACTTTTGGATATACATTCTCTACTATGTAGAGCTTTATTGCCGATTCTTCTGCAATTGCTTTTATTTCTTCGTGATTTTCAATATTGCCGGCATAAATTACAGGGACATTAAGCCTTAAAGTGGCAATCTGCTCAAAGTTACTAAGCGCAGTCTCTCTCTCTCCAAAATCTACTCCGCCTGCTACCAGGATTATATTGGGATTTAATTCCTGGACTTTCTTCAGATCGCTTCTTCGCATCTTTCCGGCTGTAATAAGTTTTACTATTGCTCCTGCACCTAAGGCCGCTTCCTTGGCTGCACGGACAGTCATATCGTAAACTAATCCATGTACAGACATTCTTAAGCCGCCTGCGGCACTGCTTGTTGCGAGCATCTCTTCCCAGGTGATATCATCAGTATTAAGATTCTTCTTAAGACTTTCGATAGCCCCTTTTAATCCAACCCTTACATCTCCCTGAAGGACACTTGTAGGCGCCTGTCCCTGTCCTAAAAATACCGGCATACCAGATCCGCCGTTTGCGGACTCCTTTATCTTATCAAATGCATTTACTATAGTTGTAGTGCTGCCTATCTCGGCTACCAATACATCAATGTGCATTTAATATTTCCTTCCTTCTCTTAACCAGAAAACTTGCAACATCATTTCCATGACTTCCGCGTCCAAAACCTGCATCCATTCCGGCTTCCACAGCAATTTCATTTGTAACCTGCGTTCCGCCGCATACCAGCATTATCCTCTCTCTTATGCCTTTTTCAATGCAAAGCTCATTCAATTTCTTCATGTTCTTTATGTGTACATCATCATGAGTGATAATTGTACTTGCCAAAATTGCATCTGCATTTGTTTCAATTGCCGCATCTACCAGCTTTTCAATCGAACATGAAGTGCCAAGATATAGATATTTTATACCGAACTTCTCTATCCCGCCATGCTTTATATCCAGAGTCTCTTTTAATCCTACCGAATGCTCATCCTGCCCTACTGTAGCTGCAACTATAAACATCGGCCTTTCACTTATTGCTTCTCGTATCTCCTGATCCGATAAAACAGATATCTTTTCAGGAATTATAAGTTCATTTACGTTTATATCGAACTTTACTCTCCCTTTTATCTCTACTAATGTGCCTTCTGATGGGTGAATCGACTGCTTGTGTACAACCGTTACATCTTCAAGTCCCATTTTTTCACCGCACTTAATGGCTGCAAACTCAGCTGTGCGCTCATCGCATGGAAGGAATATTGTCGTTGAAACTATCCCGTCAGCTTTCCACTCTACTTCAGGCTTAAGTAATTTTGGATCATCATACTTCTCAACGTCCTTCAACCTTGTATTAACATTATCTGTTTCGTCAAGCTCATCAATATATTGTATCTTTGAACGGTCTTCGAATGTATCACCGCCTATTGCATCGCTTGCTTTTTGATATTCCTTCGGAATGTTGTTATATCCGTAGTGTACTGATACCGGGGCAAAATATTCAGGATCTCTTTCAAATACATATCCATAACCTATACCGCCTTCGATCTTCCTGGGAATGCCATCGCCATTTCTTTCAGGATAATAACCGCTGTCAATAAAGAAACCATTCTCGACAGCATTGAAGTACCCGCCGGTTTCGAGTATCTCTTCCATAAAAAGAACAGCCCTCTCCTTAAGCTCACGTACATCACTGCCTAAAGGACCTTCCATATCAAGCTTAACCATCTCACGCAGACCATCCATTCCGTTTAATGCCTGCTTGGCCGTGCTGATAGCTGCAATATTGTTGTAATGCCATGGAACATTGCGCCCTTCATCAGGCGTAATGGTCGACTGAATATCAGCACTGGTAAGCCTCGATATCATAAGGTTAAGTGTATGAGAGACAGTTGCTTCCCTCATATCTGATTCCATATACTTTGTATTCTGCTGAGCACGCATTTTATATTCTGTAAATAAGTCACGCAGCGCAACCGCATATGCAAGATCAAGTCTCATACATGGAGCAGGCGGCGCTGTAGGCGGCACAGTTGAAAGCGCAATATTCTCAGGCTTAATTCCTACTTTCTTTGAAAACATACAATTGATTGCATGCTGAACCATAAGTTCAGGTCTTACTTTCCAGGCCTTCATTGCAGTTGCATTTGCATTATGTGCCCCATCTATCTGAAGCATGTCAGCCCATGCCATGATTTTTTTTGCCTCACATGCATCGGCAAAGCTTCTTACCATATTGACATTTCTGTAGAGTACATTATACTGTGGATCCTGGTGTGCACCGTTAACACCTTCTTCTGCAAACATCACAGCTATATCAGGCCCTGCAACTCCGGAGATGTATGAATGAAAGTTTATCGGACGCCCTACTTCGTCTTCAATCATATCAAGCGCCTTACGGCTGGCCCTTACCTGTTTACGTGTAACAGCTATTCCGCCGATGCCTTGTGTTGTGCCTTCAAGCAGTGAGTCTATGTGAGACTGACCTGCAGTTCTGATTACCATTATATGATCAGCACCATGCCATGCAGCCATCCTCATTCGGCGTATATCGTCCTCAAAACGCCCTGAAGCTATTTCAGTTGTGATTACACAATCAGGCTGCGGATCAATGTAATTAAATCCTCTGGAGCCTGGAAGAGGCACATAGTTTTTTAACCCCTCTGAAGTCTCATGAAACTCAAAGTCTCCTATTACTCTCTTTTCGTTTCTTCCTTCTCTCCAGTGCCACCCGCGCCTGCGCGGTTCATATTTTTCAAGCCCCTCTAGAAGCTCTTTGATATCGATCTTTTTATTTATATCTAATTTCATTGTCTTATCTCCCGAAAGTATATTTTAACTATTGTGTGTGTAACTGGGCTGAAAAAGCTCTTCTAAGTCTTCCCAATGCTTTCCTTCTGCTAACTCCAGGCCTGCTTGTCTTACACTTATGCCCAGCTTTTTCGAAAGCCTCCAGATGACATTTCCGGCACCATACTTAATAAGACCTTTATTTATTACACCTTCAACAATCGGTTTAACTTCAAGACTTGAAAAACCCATTCTTAAAAGAATACTTCTTTCGATTGCTGGAGTAGTGTTCCTGTAGCCTAATTCTAACATAGGCTCAACAATTTTTTCTGCCAGTTTCCAGAACCTTTCCTTTAATTCTTCATCTGTCAGAGTGGCTAAATGTTTTCTTCTGACTTCAAAGTCATCTGAACGTTTCATCTGCTTTATCCTTCTTTAATAATTTTGTCTTAAAATAGAAAATCCCCTGACTTTTATTAAAAGCTCAGGGGATTGAGTTTACTGAATGCTTATCTCCAATTCATTCAGCATACTTAGGATTGTCTGATTATCCGTCTTAATATCTTTTGCAATGAACTCCAGATCTTCTTCTGTGATCTGTTTTATATTATAATTTGCAATGCAGTTCTTAAGATATGAAGCTCTGGCTTTCTGAAGATCAAAATCCCTTAGCTTTATCATCGATGGGTCTTCCGGAAGTACAATATTCTTCCCGGGAATTTCCTCCTCAGGATTGCCAGTTAAAATTTCAATTCCGTTTCTCCTTGCAAAGCTTAGCTGCGGCAATGGATGCTTTCCGGCACCAGTATATTCTGTTTCCTGCACAACAATTATTTCATCCTCATTCATTTGCTGCGCAAGACTGAAGGCAGCCGTAAGTGAAGTGTTGCCGGCCGGACCTCTTTCTAATCCCTCTAACTGCGCTAAAGCTTCTGTCATATAGAAAACTTCACCCTGCCTTATAAGCACATAACGGTCCATGTATCGCAATGGCCTGGCTGCATTCCTTGGAACGTCTGCCCTGTCAGGCCATGTCGCAAAAGGAATTCCGAAACCCGTATGCCCGGTTGTAAATGACTTTAAATTAAATGCCTTGTCTGAAGCCATATGAAGACCGGACAGATCCACACTTGCTCCGATTACTTCGGTTTTATCGCTTCCTGCTTTTATAAGCCCCCTTGCTGTACCGGTAACGTTTCCGCCGCCTGCATGTGTTATTACAACCTTGTCTGGGAATTTCCCATACTTGGATCTTACCTGGATTGCCAGTTCGTATCCCAGTGTCTCAACTCCTGCAATTCCAAAGGGCGTGTAAAGCGAGGCATTAAAGTATCCCGTATCTTCTAAAAGACATAAGAATGTGTAAAATAGCTCCGGACCAACTGTTAGCTGCACTACCTCGGCACCGTAAGCCTCACAGGCCCTTTGCTTTTCAAGAATTTCAGGCTGCCCGGTCATCTTACTGTCGTAACACTCCTGAACAATTATACATTTTAATCCCTGCATTGCCGCCTGTGATGCAACCGCAGCTCCATAGTTTCCGCTTGTAGCTGCAATTACTCCCTTATATCCAAGCTTTTTTGCATGATATACTGCAGTCGCAGCTCGCCTTGCCTTGAAACTTCCCGATGGATTGCATGCTTCATCTTTTATAAATATTCTTCCGCCCTTTCCTTTTGCAGAATATTTCCTTGCAAGTGCCGTAATGTTCTTCAGCTCTATAAGCGGAGTATTGCCGACACTTACGCTCTCCTGAATTTTTTGTATCTCTTCTAAGCAATATCCGGCTTCACACATCATCGTTTCATAATCAAATGCTATGCTGCCTGACTCAAACTTCGCGTAATCAATGCCAATTGCCTTCTTCATTATCTCATTCTTACGGCTCATTACGGCTTGATATGAACGGTCTTTCATTTTTCACCTCCGTAAAGTATTGCCCTTAGCTTTGGACCAACCTTCTGAAGTTCCTCGACAAAGCTTCCGTAATCATGTGTGTAACCGGGATTTACTTGCACTAATCTTCCTCTGACTTTTCTGCCTGTGAGAGTCTCAATTTCAACTTCATCACCCTCTCCTGCATCCTGAAGCAGAACCCCTTTAACCCATAGTTCCAGAGGCACCTGCTTTGTATCCTCAGGAAGATGCGGAGCCCTTTGACTTGCGTCAAGAACTATCTGATGGATCTGTACCCAGTCACCTTTTTTAGCCTTAAACATTATTGTTCCCTTTTAATCCGGTTTAATTTCTTTCGACCATCTCTCTCATATCACCCATGATAGCCCTCGGCACCGGAAGATCTATCATTGTCTTTAAACCCGGCTTTGCATTTATTACATGCGGTATCATGTTTACACACATTGCAATTGTTCCAAGACCACCCTGCACCTCCGGCTTTATCGAAAGATTAACCTCTGGAGTGCCTTTTATTGTTACGTAATCACCTGTATGAACACCTGCCATTTCAGGCTCTATCTGCTGAGGATGGATCATGTTGATTATTGGCTTTCCATCAACATACCCCTGTCCTGTCATATTGACTCCGGCTACGTTTCCTGCTTTTGCAAAACCATATGGCGACTTTCTGTCTACATCTGTTACTATTGGACTCATCTGCGTCTCATATTTCTCTACCTTCCAGCCAATTGCATCTCCAATCATATTGATCGACTCGGCAAAACCAACATGCCCGGCAAGTGAACCGCTCCTGACACCTTCATTGAATTTGTCAACTGCTATTCCTACTCCCTGCTCTTCCATCACAGCAGGACCAAATGGAGAGAGACTGTTTACTCTTTTAGCTTCAATTTCTTTAACTTCTGTCATGCAGCCTGTCATGCAGATAACAAGCAGATCCATTATAAATCCGGGATTAATTCCGGTGCCTAAGATTGTAACACCATTTTCTTTTGCTATCCTGTCAAGTTCACATGCAAGCTCAGGTGCCTGCGCTTTCGGATATGCCATTTCTTCGGCAGTCGATATTACATTTACTTTTTTCTCAAGAGCCAGCTTTAAGCGTGGGAATGCTTTCTTTGTAAATGAGTCTGTTGCACACAGACATACGTCACAGCATTTCTCGGTAAGAACTTCATTTATGTCATCTTTTATTATAACTTCTTTCCTTTGACCTCTTTCAACCCCTAAAACTTCAAAGACACTTTTATTTACTCTTTCCGGATGAAGGTCGCAGACCCCAACTATCTCAACACCTTTTTTTGTAAGAAGCATTCTGGCCATACCGCTTCCCATAGCGCCGAAACCCCAAATAACAACTTTGACGTTTTCCATTTGTTTTATCTCCTGGAATGATTTTATTAATACTTTTTTTGTTTCCTTTGGAACAGAATTTTCCCGGATATAATTAATTACTCAAATGATCATAGAATAAATTTCTATTGCTTTTAGCAGGCAGAATACCTCAAATAAGCAAACGAAACAGAATACGAAAATTAGAATTCTTAAATTCTTCTCTGGAACTAAGCCTGGAACTAAACTAAAGTTTAAATATAGATAAGCAATTGAAAGAAGCCCTGGGCCCTTTCAAATTGAAAGAAGTGATTTACAAATCAGGGCAGTGCCTGAGTAAAAGAAGATTTAATTTCTGGAAATAGAAATTATTTACTTTATTGGGTAACATAATGTTTTATTAAAGTTGCTATTAAAATAATATTCATATATTGCAAAATCAAGCAGCCTTCTGAAATATTTCTTCTGCTGGAATTTTTCTTCTGCTGGAATTTTTCTTCTGCCGTTTCCCTCCGGTTTAATTTCTCCGGTTTATATTATCTTGGATTTAGCTATCTTTGACCTGAAAAATTTAAGTTTAAGAAATTGTGAGACTATCGGCAAATGCCTGAAAATATAAAAGATGTAAATATTGTTTTGACTACTTTAAATGCAAGATATATTCATACTGCACTCGGCTTAAGGTATATTTACGCAAACTTAAATGAGCTTAAAAGTAAAACAAAGATTCTTGAGTTCGGGATAAACGAAAGCATTCCGGAAATTGCTGAAAGAATACTTCTCTTAAATCCATCTTTTATTGGTATCGGGGTCTATATCTGGAATGCCCTCGAAGTAAAGAACTTGATCAGCCTGATAAAAAAAATATCTCCCCGCTCTGTTATTATCCTGGGAGGCCCCGAAGTTAGCCATTTCCCCCATAGAGTAGATTTCAGCCAGGCAGATTATATTATTCGGGGCGAAGCCGATACCTCATTCTACCAACTTATAAGCTCACTTCTCTGTAAGGAAAATATTCCTGATGAAAAAGTCATTCGGTCACTGCCTGCTGATACCAGCTCAATATGTCTGCCATATGAGTATTATGATGAAATTGATATTAAAAACCGTGTCCTATATGTTGAATCCTCCCGCGGTTGTCCTTTTACATGCGAATTCTGCCTTTCTTCAATCGACAAATCAGTAAGGTATTTTTCAACTGATACTATTCTCTCCGAGATTGAAAAACTCTGGATAAGAGGTGCAAGAAAGTTTAAGTTTGTTGACCGTACGTTTAACCTTCAGCTTGAAAATACAAACCGGATACTTGATTATTTCTTAATGAAAAAGCCTCCTTATCTTATTCACTTTGAGGTTATTCCCGACAACCTGCATGAAAGTATTAAGGAAAGGCTAAAACTTTTTCCACCTGCATCTGTGCAGCTTGAAATAGGTATTCAGACATTAAACGATAGAACAGCAGAAAATATCAGCCGCAGAATGAATTTTGATAAAATAAAAGAGAACCTGGAATTTCTCGAAAAATATACTAACGTTCATCTTCATGTCGATCTTATTACTGGCCTTCCCGGTGAACCGGTAGAAAGCTTTGCTGATAACCTTAATACTCTTACATCCTTAACTAATTCTGAAATACAGATTGGTATACTGAAGAAACTCTCCGGCACTTCAATTTCCCGACATGATAAGACCTTTGGAATGATTTATTCTGATACCCCTCCTTATGAAATCCTTCAGAATGATCTTATTCCTTTTAATCTGATGCAGAAAATGAAACGCTTTGCACGCTTCTGGGATTTGTGCTATAACAGCGGAAACTTTAATCATACAGTCAGGCTCCTCTGGAAAGACTCAGATGTTTTTAAGAGCTTCTTCTTGTTTTCTGAATGGATTTATTTGCAGACTGAATCAACCTGGCAGATCTCACTTCTACGCCTTGCAGAATTGTTCTTCAGGTACCTTACTGAGGTAAAACTTCTTAATAAAACTTTAACAGCAGATACAATTGCCTCTGATATACTAAAGATAAATGACAGACCTCTTCCCGGTTTTCTGAAAGAATATGCATCAGCTTGTCCTGAAATAAAGAAAAATGATCATACTAAAATAAATAAACGTCAGCTTAAACATTTATGATCCCTCTGATTTATTTCCTTTCACATTACTTCATATAAGTATCACAGTCTTCTTATTAGGTCACAAATTTGTGACCTTCATCATTTACATTAATTAAATTTTAATCTCTTATTTGCTTTGATAAAACAGCTGAATATATTAAACTATCAGAAGAGCCCCTTACTGCTCCGAAGGTGTATTAGGCTATGACTATATGATTATATGTTTATGCAATGATGATTATCTGTTTTTTCTGACACCAATATATTAAACAATCGATTGAGGGGGTTATATGAAGTGCGACACGCATTTTGCCATGTTGAGATATTTGCTTGCTGTTTTAATTGTCCTATCGGTTTCTGCTATTTATCCTAATAATGCAGCTTTTACAATCCAAATCCCAACTTTAGTCTCTCCTGCAAATAACGCAGTTGATATTCCAATTGAACAGACTCTCAGCTGGTCGGCTGTACCTGGAGCTGCTTCATATACATTGCAGCTGGCTTACGACCAGGCTTTTACTAATATTGTCCTGGTCCGTCCTAATCTTACTACGACTTCCTATTCATTAATTGAATTGTGGAACAACAAGACATATTACTGGAGGGTAAGTGCTGAACAGTCAGGCTCTTCCAGCGGATTTTCATCACCGTTTAAGTTTAATACGGTTAAATTAACCAATATTGTTCTCTCCTGGCCAACTGGCGGAGCATCGCTTTATATAGCTTGTCCGCAACTTTCATGGTACGTGCCCGAAGGAGGAACTGGCTGGAAATATGACCTTATCTATTCTACTAATGCCGGTTTGTCTTCGCCTGCTGTTATCTCTAACCTTACATCTAACATATATGTGCTGACAGGTCTTCAGCCTGGAGTAAAATACTACTGGAGAATTAAACTCAGAAATTCAGCTGGTAATGTAATCTCATATTCGAACATAGAGAGTTTTATTTCCTACGGAAGATCATTGGTGCCGGTTGCTTCCTGGCCTTTGGGAAATACAGTAATTAATAATCTGTCACCTACACTTTATTGGTATCTTAATGACTTAAGTATTGGACTTACTTATGAACTTGAGCTGAGACAGGGACCGCCTTCGGCACTTACAGGTACTCCTACTGTGTTAAACATTACTAGTCAGTTTCTTACAATTTCAAGCCTGCTTCCTGATAAACAGTACTCCTGGTCTGTAAGATCAAAGTCCCTGTTTGGATATTCTGATTGGTCAACACCCGTAAGTTTTATGACGCCAGGCTTGGTTCAGACAGTCGTTCCGGTCGCTTCCTGGCCGGTCGGATACCCAACTATTTATACTGCTTCACCTACACTTTACTGGTATACAGGAGCCTCCTGCGCTTGCTTAACTTTTCAGGTCGAATATGTTGAAGGGTTGAACACTGCCTTTACGGGTGTTCCTAATATTACTAATATAATTGGACTTTCGACTGCATTAAGTGGACTTATTCCAGGTAAAAGCTATAAGTGGCGCGTCCGCTCTGTCTATGGCTCTGCTTTTTCTGCCTGGTCTGAGCCTGCAAGTTTTAGGATCAACGACTATATTGTAACTTCTCCTGTCATTCCTGCTCCATCATGGCCTGTAGGCGGAGCTTTGGTCTATTGCTCTTATGCTGGCCTCTACTGGTACATCTTAGGCGCCGTCCCTTATGGAATGACTTTTGAAATTGAGTTCGGTACCGGACAGCTTACCGGAATGCCGACTTTGACCGGCATTACCAGCCTGTATACTTTCCTTACAGGACTTCATCCTGATATGACTTATAAGTGGAGAATCCGCTCAAAGCTAGGATCTTCTTATTCAGCCTGGTCTGAAATTCAGACATTTAAGACAATTAGCGGTATAGGCTTTGCCGCAAAACCTGTATTATCCTGGCCAATTGGCAGAAATACGGTCTATACCCAAACACCTGCTTTATTCTGGTTCATGAACTCTTATTCATTAGGCTTGAAGTATGAGCTGCAGTATTCTACTTCACCTTGTATGTGCGACCCGGTAACAATTTCCGGCCTTACCCTAACTCAATATACTACCCCCGCACTGAAGTTAGGGCAGACTTATTATTGGCGGGTACGTTCATTTGATGGCTCGGTTTATTCCTGCTATTCTGATATTGCAAGCTTCGTCATTTATGGCGGATTCTGTCCGGTCGCTCCAATTGCCGCTAGCCCAGTTGACGGAACTGAAATTTTAGATCGCTCACCTCTGCTCTCATGGTTTATTCCTACCGAAGGTGACGTCGAAAGCTATCAGATAGAATATTCTTCCAGCCCTGATATGTATATGCCTTCTGTTAAAACTGCTCAATCAAATTCACTCTCAGTTGAACTGAATAATAACGGAGAATATTACTGGCGTGTACGCAGTAAAAGCTCAAAAGGAGAGCTCTCTGAATATTCTGATATACATAAATTCGTAATGACTTCAGCTACAGGAATTAAGAGATCATCAGATGTAATTACTTCTTATGACCTTAAACAGAATTATCCTAATCCGTTTAATCCGGTTACCACCATTACTTATAATATCCCTAAGCAGTCTTACGTTGAATTAAATGTTTATGATATGCTTGGGCGTTTTATTAGATCACTTGTCAATATGGAACAGTCTCAGGGACAGTATAAGGTGGAATTCTCTGGCAGCGATCTGCCTTCAGGTATGTATATCTATCAGATCAAAGCTGGAGAATATGTATCTGCTCAGAAAATGATCCTGCTGAAGTAATTTGGAACAGACCTTAAAATGATCTGATAATCATATGGGTGAAGTTGAAAGTTAACTTCACCCATATTATTCTTTTCAGTAGTTTTTGGCTTCTACACTTTTTTGCTGATTATAGTTCTGTCTCATTACGTAAAAAATAGTTCAGATCTGTATCATCTCCTTCGTCAATTGATCCGGGATAATAATCTGACTCACTAATCTTAAACCAGTTCTCAGGACTATATAAACTGCCGCCGGTGTTATTGTTTGAAAATTCATTTGTCTTTGATGAATATGTATAATCTTTAGACCATTCACCTGCTTTTTCAACTGTCTCACCAATAGCAGATAATATGAAATCAAGTTCTTCATCGGTCATTGTCTGATGCAGCGAAAGTCTTACCCAGCCTGGCTTTTCTGAAAAATCACCGTTATTTATCTTCTCTGTTATTCTGTGCGAACGTGTCGGATCAACATGAAGCAGATAATGCCCGTATGTACCTGCACATGAACAGCCGCCGCGAACCTGAATGCCGAACCTGTCGTTTAATAGATTTACCATCAGATTGTAATGGATATCTTCTACATAAAACGATATAACTCCAAGTCTCTCCTGCTCTGACTGGGCAAGTATATGAACCTTTGGTATCTTAGAAAGAATGCTGAATGCTTTTTTGAGCAGCTCATCTTCCCTTTTCTTTATGTTTTCAACACCCATTTCTTCTTTCAGTCTTATACACAACGCAGCTTTTATTGCCTGCAGAAATCCCGGCGTCCCGCCGTCTTCCCTGACTTCAATGTTGCTGATGAATTTGTGCTCGCCCCAGGGATTAGTCCAGTCAACTGTGCCCCCGCCTGGCTGATCGGGAACTTTCCTTGAATAAAGCTTTGAATCAAATATCAGCACTCCCGGTGTACCAGGCCCGCCTAAGAATTTGTGAGGCGAGAAAAATATTCCGTCAAGCTTTTCTGCTGCATCTTCAGGATGCATATCAATCCTTACATAAGGAGCTGAGGCCGCAAAATCTACAAAACATACCCCGCCATACTTATGCATAAGCTTTGCCATCTTGTGATATGGCGTCTGTATGCCGGTTACATTTGAACAGGCTGTAAATGCCCCTATCTTATATTTCCTTGATTTGTACTCATTAAGCAGATATTCGAGGTGCTCAAGACATATAAGCCCCCTTTCATCAGGCTCTATGATCCTTACTTCAGCAATTGTTTCAAGCCATGTGGTATGGTTCGAATGATGCTCCATGTGCGTGATAAATACAACCGGCCTTTCTTCTTCCGGAATATGAATATAATTCGACAGCTGCTCCGGAATAGTAAGCCCCAGTATTCTCTGGAATTTGTTTACAACTGCCGTCATCCCCGTTCCAGCCATTATAATTACATCTTCTGAAGAAGCATTTACATGCTCTTTGATAATCCTCTGAGCTTCACGGTAAGCTACTGTCATCATCTTTCCGGTAACACTGGACTCCGAATGAGTATTGCCCACAAACGGATAGAACTCCGAGATCATCTTCTCCTCGATCGGCCTGTATATCCTGCCGCTGGCTACCCAATCGGCATAAATTATATTTTTATTACCGTAGGGCGAAATAAAACCCTGGTCAATACCTGCAATATTCCTTCGGAATTTTTCAAAATAACTCTCTAATGCAGACATCATTATTCCATTTTATTTAAGGTCAACTAAATTAAACTTTCCTTTCTAAAGTTGAAATACTTCTACAAAGATTTTTATTATATTTATCCCAGTTTTAATACAATTTATGCGGAAATCATGATGTGTATCTTACGGCCACTTCTTTTGCTTGCTGTTTTATCTTCACTTTGCTTTTCACAGGTAGAATTCAGTTCTGACTTCGAAAGCGGAAATATCGAATCTGTCACCGCAACTGACTCTGTTACCTACACTGTGAAAACCCGGACTGATATTGGAGGCAGATGGTTTTATTTCAAAATGAAAGGTATAAAAAATAAATTTGTCAGGGTTAAGATATCCAATAGCGATGTTCTGCGCGCAATGTATTCATTTGATAATATGAACTTCCAGCGGTATACCCTCCAGGAAAGCCCTTTGAGAAACACTTTTGAAAAAACCTACACTGAAGACTCAGTTTATGTGGCATACTATACGCCTTATACATTAAGCTGCCTGAATAAAAGAGTTTCGGAATGGAAGGCTAACCCTATGGTCTCCTTAGATACTATTGGCTATACAAAACGAAACCTCCCGCTATATGAAATAAAAGTAACTGACCGCTCGGTACCAGACTCTCTTAAAGAACATATATGGATTCATGCACGCACTCACCCTGGTGAGACTCCCTCATCCTGGCATTTTGACGGAATAATGAAGACTCTCCTTAGTAATGACGATGTAATAAACTATTACCTGAAAAACCTTGTATTCCACTGCGTTCCCTTTACTAACCCGGATGGAGTATTTTACGGCAGATCCCGCACAAATTTTGATTACGTTGATCTTGAATCTGACTGGAACAGACCGGACTCAGCTTCAAGCAGGGAAGTGGTTTTACTAAAACAGAGAATGAATAGTATAAATTTACAAAAACCAATTAAGGTTTTACTGAACCTGCACTCGCAGGCTGCCCAGTTCTGCACTTTCTGGATACATACTGCCCTTTCTACTTCTAACTTGTTTTATAGAAAGCAATTGCAGTTTTCAAACATTAATATTTCTGATATTGATTACTTTAAATCCAGCGACTTCAGCTACTCAAACCTCTCTCCAGTTTATCCTGAAGGTTGGCAATGGAAGAACTGGAACGATAAGACCATAGCTCTGACGTATGAAACACCATATGACTATTATTCTACCGGAAGCCTCGTCGATAGCCTGAACCTTGCAAAACTTGGCGAAAGAACAGTCTACTCGATTGCTGAATACCTGCAAATTTCACATCCTAAAAGAGTAATACTGAATGACCCTCAGACCTCTTTACTCTGGACTAAGGACAGTTCAGGAAATGACTTCTTCGGAAATAGCTTCCGCTTTACTTCTGCAAACAGCGGAGCCGGAGATGCTGTCTATTCGACTTCTATGATTGGAAAAGGCAAGTATGATATCTACGCCTGGTGGCCGGCAAATTCAGGCAATGCCTCTGATGCAAGAGTTACACTTAAAGGCGGAGGAAATGTGCTTGAAAAAGTTGTTGATCAGAGAATTGACGGCGCAAAATGGAACCTCCTTGGATCATTATCCCTGGCTAACAGCGGCGAGGTTGTAATCTCAGTAAATGGCTCTGGCAGCAGTAATAAAATTGTTGCAAACGCCTTCCGTGTCATCTATTCAGGTATACCGGTGGTAAGCGTTGAAGCTGAACTGACCTCAGCACGCTCTTTTGAACTCTACCAGAATTATCCTAACCCTTTTAACTCACAGACTGTAATAAAATTCAGGATACAAAATCCTGAAAATGTTAAACTGAACGTCTTTAATTCCTTAGGACAATTAGTTAATACACTCGTCGATGACTATAAAAGCCAGGGAACCTATGAGGTCTCTTTTAATGCCGCAGATTTGGCCAGCGGCGTATATTACTTCCGCCTGAGTGCAGGCGATAAGATGGAAACAAAATCCATGGTTCTCTTGAAGTAATTTACTTGAAAAAATTTAATTGTATCCCGGCTATCTTGAAACTTTTTTATAAAAACAGGCTTCTGGTATATTTATGTATAAACTTCAATATTTTATGCCAATAACCCCTAAGTTGAATTTATGCTTAAATTTATATTTTGAAGATATATGATGGAGAGTTTTTTATAAAAAAGAAACATATTTTTTTTAAAAAAACTTTAGTCATAATAATATTAGGAATTCATTAACTTTGTGATATACTTAACGTAAACGTAATATTCACAAAAACTAGTGAGTGCCATGAAAAGCTTAAGATTACTGTTTTTTGTTATTTTGTGTTCTTTCACTTCATTAAAGGCCCAGGGCAATGTTTACCTTGTCTTAGGCAGCGATACTGGAATGTGGGAAGGCCTTTCTACCACTAATTACAACTGCTATATAAAAGGTGACCTCTATACAGTCCCTTCGCGTAACGGCTACCAGGTAATGGAAGATGCCTTCCGCAATCAGCTTAAAGACTCCTACGGCGGTGTAATGAAACTTACATGGTGGATGATGTCTGGCAATATGTTCTACCTCTCAATTAATGCCAATACACCAGTGCCAAACTCAATGGCTCCATACCTGATGAAAAAATACCACGGAGATAAGATTGCTCAGTTCGGCGATGAACTGACTCTCCATTATCATACTTTCTTCTGGAGCGATTATGACCTGGATGGAAAGTTTTTCTGGAACCAGGCTAAAACATTTAACGAAAGCCGCAAGGACTTTGATTTTACACTTGCACAAAACCTGATCGATGAAAATATGTTCCCGGTTTCTTTCCGAAGCGGCTGGCATTTTATGGATAATGACTGGCAGAATTACCTGAACAAACTGCTCCCTTACAGCCTGCATAGTGACTATCCTTCGAAAAAACTTATTGACCTTGAAGAACCTCTGGATAACGTTATCGACTGGTCTCTGGCCCCTGCTGAATGGGTGCCTTATCACCCTTCACCATCAAATTATCAGATACCCGGCAACTCAAAAGGCTGGAACGTTCGCTCTAAACATATAGGCTCTATTCAGCAGAAGGAAATGGACTCCATATTCGCCAGGGCTTCACGCGGAATTGACCAGGTAGCCTGCCTCTGGGGACATTTGCCTGAAGAAGACTTTCTGACAAACCTCAAAAGAGTCGATTCAATTGCTCATATCTCTGCTAAAAAATATCCTAAAGCCCCTTTCCGCTACTGCACTGGTGTTGAGGCTTATCAGAGATGGCTTAAAACCACCGACTTTAAAGCCCCTGAAGTCCAGATAGCACAGGTCGAAGAAAACGGCAAAATAGCTTTTGATATTACAACATCTGAAGAAATCTTCCAGGAACAGCCCTTCTTTGCCGTAAAAGATATTTATGAAAGATATACTATCCTTAATTGCCAGAAAACAGGCAGCCTCGCCTGGCGCACTGAATTTACCAGTCGACCAACTCTGGCTAAGGCAGGACTTGCTGTTACTGATCTATCAGGCAACCTTACAAAGAAACTTATAAACTTTCTGCCTGATGATATCTTTATCGACAGCGACTCTTCAGCTGTTAAAATAAATTCTGGAAACTGGACAAAAACAACTGATCACTCATGCTTCGATATTGCTTACCTGGGAGCTTCAGTCGACCCGGTTAACTCATCTTCTATTAGCATTTCAGCTGCTCTTCCAAAGGCTGGCAAATATAATCTGTTTGCTCAGTTTGCTAAAATTGATAAACACGCCGACAGCCTTCAGGTACTGGTTACTAAGCCTGATAAATCAGTTGACACGGTTATAATAAAAGGAACATCAAAACTGCGCAGCTGGATATATCTTGCAACTGTCTCATCTTTGGATAACTCCTCTGTTGAGGTCAAAATATCCTCAGGCGGAAACCTCCAGTCTGGTAAAGTAATTGCTTTTGATGCCCTTAAAATTACTCCGCTGGTAAGAGATAAAGATATCTTTATCCGTGCTGACTTTTCAGAACTGGGAGATATTATTGTCGAAAAAGAGACAAATTACATGCTCGAGGTCCAGAACAGGGGTACCGACCCGCTTCAGATAACAAATATCAAATCAACAGGTGATCAGACTTCTGTAAACATCAGCATGCCTTTAACTATCGGCAGCATGCAGACTATTCAGCTCCCTGTAGTTGTGCTGCCTAAAAACCTTGGCAGTATTTCAGATACACTTCTTATTGCAAGCAACGACCCGGCAAAACCAATAGCAAGAACTGTAATTAAAGCTACTTCTGTTAATTATTTCACTGCTATCGACAATGAGGAACCAGAATTCTATAAGGAAACCGGTACCTGGTCTTACAGCGTTGCAAAGGCTTTCGGCGCTACAAGCCGCTATGCCTCCTTTGGACAAAAACCCGGAGCAAGCGCTACATTTTCCAAAATACTTGAAAAATCCGGTACTTATGACATACTCTATATCGTTCCTGTTACTGTAAATGCTTCTAATCATGCTCTTTATGTTTTGAATTCAGGCACTGGTGTTAAAGATTCGTTTTATATCGATCAGAATATAGGAAGCGGAGACTGGTGCAAACTGGCTACTCGTTACCTGAAAAGCGGCTCTTTGGTCTCTGTTTCAGTTATTGATAACGGCGGAAATACAAACCCTAATTCTGTATTAAGAAGTGATGCCGTAAGATTTAACCTGGTTACTACATCCAATGTATCAGATAAGATTAACGGGAATTCTGTTCCTGTAAACTTCTCTCTTAAACAGAATTATCCTAATCCGTTTAACCCTTCGACCTTAATTCAGTACGCATTGCCTGAGGCATGCCGCGTAACACTGAAGATATATGATATCTTGGGTAGTGAAATAGAAACTCTTTATAACGGCATTCAGGATCCGGGAGAGTATAACCTCAGATTTAATGCACAAAAGTCTGGCAGAGTAATCTCAAGCGGTATATACTTCTATACTATTAATGCCGTTCCTCTAAATGGCAAAGAAGCTTATATAAATACGATTAAAATGCTTTACTTAAAATAACAATTCTTCACTGGCATTCCGCTCCTCTTAAAGAGAAGAACGGAATGCCTGCTTTTGTCCCCACTTTAATCCTCTCTCCCGTTCGCCTGACTCATCTTACTTGACTTAAAATCAGAGTCCTTTTAACTTCTCCTGAATATCTTTTTATGTTTCTTTTTCAAGGATTCTCTTACAAGGTTTTTCTTTTCCGGAATTTCCTTAAATTGAGCATAACTGAAAAAAGATAAGAGGAAGTTATGCGGCATTTTACCTCGGCATTCTTGTTATCTGTTATCATTTTCTCTTCTGCCTTTTTTTCTTCCGTTGTCTCTCGTGCACAGCAGAAAACTTATTGCAACCCGCTGAATATCGATTATGCATACGTTGCCATTCCTAACTTCAGCCAGCAGAAACACCGGGCAACAGCTGACCCTGTTATCCTTACCTTCAAAAACAAATACTTCCTGTTCTCTACTAATCAATACGGCTACTGGTGGAGCGAGGATATGTATAACTGGAAATTCGTGCACCGCGAATTTCTGAAACCCTTCCATAAGGTCTACGACGAACTCTGCGCTCCGGCAGCTGTTTCACTAGGCGATACATTACTTCTTATTGGGTCAACTTATACTAAGGACTTTCCTCTTTATATGAGCACTGATCCGACTGTTGACAGCTGGAAGGAGGCAGTGGATTCTTTTCAGGTCGGCGCCTGGGATCCTGACTTGTTTTTAGATGATGATAACCGCTTATATATCTACTTCGGTTCAAGCAACACTTTCCCAATTTATGGGCAGGAGCTTAACCGGAAGACTTTTCAGCCGGTAGGCGAAAGAAAAGAACTGATCAGTCTGCATGATCAGATCCATGGCTGGGAACGCTTCGGCGAGCATGCAGATAATACATTCCTGGATCCATTTATCGAAGGAGCCTGGATGACAAAATATAACGGTAAATATTACCTTCAGTACGCTGCTCCAGGCACTGAATTCAGCGGCTATGCCGATGGGGTTTATATTGGAGATATCCCGTTGGGACCTTTTACTTATCAGGATCATAACCCGTTTTCATATAAACCCGGAGGATTTATCTCTGGCGCAGGTCATGGCTCTACTTACAAAGACAAACTTGGCAACTGGTGGCATATTTCTACAATCTCCATTTCAGTAAAAAATAATTTCGAAAGAAGAATCGCATACTGGCCTGCCGGATTCGATAAAGACGGTATTCTTTACTGCAATACTTCATATGGTGATTACCCGCATTACCTTCCGGGTACAGGACCCGAAAATCGAGGCTTTACTGGATGGATGATACTTAATTTCAATAAACCTGTCCAGGTTTCTTCTTCTTTTGGAGGTTACCAGGCTAACTATGCAGTGGATGAAAATATAAAAACATACTGGAGCGCTTCTACAGGCAATAAAGGTGAATGGCTTCAAACTGACCTGGGCTCGGTATGCTCTGTATTTGCCATCCAGGTAAATTATGCCGATCAGAATGCGGAATTCAGAGGAAAACAGTCCGGAATTTTCCACCAGTATAAGATCTGTTACTCAGATGATGCTCTGGATTGGAAAACTCTTGTCGATAAGTCTGAAAATAAGACCGATGTCCCTCATGATTATATTGAACTGGATAAACCAGTTAAAACCCGCTATGTGAAAATAGAAAATGTTCATGTGCCAACTGGAAAATTCGCCTTAAGCGGTTTTCGCGTTTTCGGTGCTGGTTCAGGCAAAGTCCCCGATACTGTTAAAGATTTTATCGCCCTCAGAGGAAAAAGTGAACCAAGAAATGCATGGCTTAAATGGCAGATGAATGATTCTGCTTACGGATATACGATCTATTCGGGCATCGCCCCTGATAAATTATATAATAGTATTACAGTCTATGGCAGAAATGAATATTATTTTACAGCTATGGACAAGGATCGTAAATATTATTTCCAGATAGAAGCTTTTAATGAAAATGGGATCGGGGGAAAAAGTAGCGTGATTACTGCTGAATGATGTAGTTTGATGTAATAAAATATTTATCTATCTTCGCCCACAATAGATGAATTAAATACAATTGGAGAGACGCAGTGAAGCAATTTTTACTTTTTTCCCTTTTCATTTTCACTAATTTGTTATTCCCGCAGCATACTAAGACTCTTATTAGAACACCTGGTTTTCCGGGTGATGTAAGAAATTTCAGCATGGCTGGTAACACTATATACGTACTGGGTTATGATATTTATTCAACAGGCGAAATGAGCTTTGTTGCAAAATCAACCAACATGGGACAAAAATGGGAGATGCTCCCACTGAATTTAGTCAAAGATACAGATAAACTTACTGCTGTTTCATTTGTCAGCGAAAACATCGGCTGGGTTGCTGGCAGCGAAGGCTCAATCTATAAAACTACCGATGGGGGTAAATCCTGGACATCCCAAAGAGACACTCTCCTGCATAACGGACAGCTTAGCGACATCTTCTTCTTAAATGCTGATACCGGCTTTGTCTGCGGAAGCTATAGCGTTACTTCCAATATGCTTAAGACCACTAATGGCGGCAAAACCTGGAATACAGTATCTACTGGAACAACAAATTCACTCGAAAAAATGTACTGGGAAAGTAAATCAAGAGGTATCGCAGTCGGCTCCTCAAAGAAAATTTACCTCACAACCGACGGCGGAACTACCTGGACAAATCAGACTTACTCAACTGTACCGGGCAGCAGCGTTACTTTTTATGATATAGCAAGACTTAACGACAGCACTTACTTTACTTGCGGAAAAGGATGCATTCTTAAAAGTACTGATCACGGCGCTACATTTACTCTCCTTTCTACCCCGAATATCGATGCTACACTTACTTTATATAGTATAAAATTCTTTGATGATTCACACGGCTGCGTTGTCGGCACTAACGGAGTTGTCTTCCTGACTTCGGATAAAGGGACTACTTGGAGTGTAAGAAATTCATTTACTTCTGAAGTTCTTAGAACTCAGATCAGACTCGACAATAAAACTATGCTCTTAGGCGGATATAGAAGCAATATGTTCATTACTTCTGACTACGGCACCAACTGGAAGTCACTTGCCAATACAAACCGTGACTTTTATAGCATTTATGCTGAAGATTCACTCAATATTGTTATTGCTGGAGGGTCGGCCTCAACTTACAGGGGCGAAATAAACCTTACAACCGATGGCGGAAAAACCTGGGATAAATCGCCTCTTGTTATCGGCAGCCTTCTGCATGACGCTGTTAAGTTCGGCAATAGGATCTATACCTGCGGACGCGACGGTGCTTATTATGTATCGACTGATAACGGACAGAACTGGCTAAACTACAGCCTGCCTGCTACTACTGCCAAAAACTATAAACTCTTTTTCCTAGATAAGGAAAACGGCTATATGGTAACAAGCGAAGGTAAAATTCTCCGCACAGGCAATCACGGACAATCATGGTACCTGGTCCAGCAGATCCCTGCAACACTCTACGATATTAAAATGACCTCAGCCGTGCGCGGATTTACTGTGGGTTCAGCTGACAGACTTTATGAAACTTATGACTCCAATAACTGGGTCCATGGCGTGCTTTCAAGCCCATCTGGACAAATTACAAGCATATATATGCTTAATGAATCCTTAGGCTTTATTGCCGGTGAACGAGGCGCTGTTTATAAGACGGACGACGGCTTCAGATCTGTCACTCTGCTTACAGATACATCTTCATTAAACGGATCTGTTATGCGCAGCGTTTTTGCTTTTAACGACTCTACCGTCTGGGCAGTAGGTACCGGCGGAGTTATACTGCGCTCTTCAGGCCCAAATAAAATGGTAAAAGTTGACTCGGCAAACTTCGGCGAAGACCTCTCGGCAATTGCAAGGCTTAATGATTCAACTATTGTTATAAGCGGTTATTCAGGTAGTGTTTATAAAATTTGGGAAAAGAAACCTGCAAAAACTACTCTTCAGAATGATAGACTGACTTCACCTGAAAAGTTTGCTCTTGAGCAAAATTACCCTAATCCGTTTAATCCTTCTACAAATATCAGCTATAGCATTGCTAAAAGCGGTATGGTCACTCTTAAGATCTATAACATCCTGGGCAGGGAAGTGACAACTTTGGTTAATTCATTCCAGAATGCAGGCAGTTATTCAGTGAAATTTGACGCATCTGCACTTTCAAGCGGTATATATCTCTATGAGCTCTCTGGCTCAGGCAATAAGATAAGCCGCAAAATGGTAATACTCAAATAAACATTATTAAGATCAGCTGATTAGTCTGCTGATTAGTCTATTACATGGGCCTTTAATTAGGTAAAAAAATATACAACTTGCCTCCCTTTGACTTAAAAAGAAAAAGGGAGGCTTCTTTATTTAATGACTAAATTTAATCCTCAACACCTGCTTCTTTTCATATTCATTTACTTCCTTTCATACTCATCTATTTTCTCACGGATTATCTCGGCACTTTTTCTTAACAGAGCTTTTTCTCTTGCACTTAACCTTAATGGCAGCGTACATAAATTACCAGCACCGGAAATAAGGTTTGGAAGCGCTAGGGTTACATCCTTTACACCTTCTACATCTTCATTAACCCCGCAAACAGTAAGAACAGCCCGGTTATCACGATTTATAGCATCAACTATTCTTGCTATTGCCGCACCAATACCATAATATGTTGATCCCTTTCCTTCTATTATCTTATAAGCAGCATTCCGTACACTGTCGTCAATCTCCTGCCTTACCTTATCAGTAAATTCAATCTTTCTGTATTCTATATAGTCTTCAAGCGGAACGCCCCCAATATCTATATTGGACCAGGTAAGCACTTCAGAATCCCCATGCTCGCCTATTACATAACCATGCACATGCTGCGAGTCAACTCCAAGATGGGCTCCCAAAAGTGACCTGAAACGCGCAGTATCTAAGGTTGTGCCTGACCCGATTACTCTTGAAGATGGAACTCCATGCTCTGATGCAATTTTATAGCTGATGTGTGTTATTACGTCAACTGGATTTGTTGCTATCAGAAAGATCGTGTTTGGTGCAGCTTCAAGTGCCTGCGGAATGATCTGATTTAATATCGCTGCATTCCTCTCAAAAAGCTCCAGCCTTGTCTCCCCTGGCTTCTGACTTGCCCCGGCAGCAATAATTACTATCTTTGCATCTTTAAGATCACTATAAGTTCCGGCATATACATCTGTCGGATGTGTAAAGGGAACTGCATGCTGAATATCAGCTGCCTCTGCTATTGCTCGCTTTTGATTTGCATCTATTAAAACAACTTCACTTGCAGCCTTCGACATTACAATTGCATAGGCTGATGTCGCGCCAACTAACCCGGCACCTATAATTCCAACTTTCATTCATTCTCCATAATTTTTTATTGAATACAAAAAACGCACGTGAATAGTTCCGGCATTTTAAGTATTAAACATTAAAACTTTTATTTTCTTTACTTTTTTATTAAAATAACATCTGAAGATTATTTTCAATATTTTAATCCGGACAAATATTTATATTAAAACTTTTCCTGTTATTTTACAGACGAAAATTCCGGCAATCATAAACATGAATAATATAGCAAAACGGTTTGTAAATAGTATAACTAAGCACTTTGTTTTTGTATTTTTTTTACCTGCCTTAATTCTGACAGGCTGTTGTTCATCTTCGGTTGAAAAACAGCAGTCCGGCTCTGAAAATAATCAGACCCTGAAAAGCTATATTCAGCTTGCCCTCTCCAGATATGGTGATAATGTTGAGTACCTGTATAATTCGCCGGAAAAAAGTTTCGTCCTGGCATTAAGCCGGGAAAAGGAATCTAGCAATAACCCTTATCCGGCAATTCACTTTTTTGTTTTCGATATTAAAAAAAATATGATCATTTTCGAAGATGTGGTACCAAAGGCAACTGTATCCTGGAAAAATGATCACCAGGTGGAAGTAATTGTTACTCCGGCAATAATCTCAACCGATGAACAGGATAAGCCCCAGGGCTATATTTTTGACATAGATAAACATCAAAAGACCGCCCTTTAAGATTAAGACCTTTTAAGATTAAGACCTTTTAAGACTAAGATTTGCAATAAAATATATAAATCAACTAATTAACAGGACTCCGCATGACCATTAACAGGAAAATCCCTGGCTTTATTGTACTGATAATTGTGATCTTTTCCTCATTTTCTTTAGCACAGAGCATAATTGCAGGCAGAAAAGATGACCTCTTATTTCACAAAAATCCCAAAGCCCCCTTTAAAGGAACTGCACTGACCAGGCAGGAAAAATCTCTGAAAGAGGAAATGAGAGAAAAAGAGAAAATGAAAGAAAAGGAGGAAATGAGAGAAAAAGAAAACATAAAAGACCTGGATGAATATGAAAATGAAGATGAACAGGAGGAAAAAGAAAGATTTGATGAGCCTGGAAAATTCTTTGAATATGACAGAATGATACGTCTTGGCGAGGGTCAGTCGGAACCTCAGTATCTGCCTAACTATCAGGTAACAGAACTTAATAAGGCTATTAATTCCGCCAGGCTTTCAAAGTCTGCTGTTGCTGCTCAGTCATTAAACTGGATTGAGCGCGGTCCTGGAAATGTAAGCGGAAGAACAAGAGGAATACTGATCGATCCATCAGATAAATCTGGAAAAACCTGGTTTGTCGGCTCTGCAAGCGGCGGAGTATGGAAAACTACAGATATGGGCTATAACTGGGTGAATAAAACTCCGGAACTTCCAAACCTTGCTACAACTGTCCTTAGCCAGTCAGCTTCTAATCCCGATATTATCTATTGCGGTACAGGCGAAGGCTTTTCTAACATAGACGCCGTTAAAGGCAGCGGTATCTTTAAATCGACTGATCATGGCAACTCCTGGAGTCAGCTTCCATCTACAGTAAATTTTAATTTTTATTGCGTTAACCGTATTATCGTAGACCCTCAGAACCCTGATATACTTCTTGCATGCACACGTTCAGGACCTGATGCTTCAAAATATCCGGGCGGAATATTAAGATCAACTGACGGCGGAACTAGCTGGACAAAAGTCTATACAACTTCAGCTGTCAGAGGCGTACAGGACTTGCAGGCAGATCCGTCTAATTTCCAGATACAATATGCCTCGGTTCATAGCATCGGAGTAATCAAATCAACTAATTCTGGCTTAAGCTGGAGCAACACCGGAACCGGCTTAAGCACTAGCGGCAGAATTGAAATTGCAGTTTCAGGTAAAAACAGCCAGTATTTATATGCAGGCGCTGAAATTTCTGGCGGCTCGGCTTTATATATGTCTACTAATGCTGGACAGAATTGGAATAAAGTAAACGCAGCCTCTGGTTCAAATCCAAACTGGCTCGGCGGCCAGGGCTGGTATGATAATGTAATTACAGTTAACCCTTATAACGAAAATATTGTTTACATCGCGGGAATCGATATCTGGCAGGCTGAAATTGTCTCTACCCAAAACTTTACAGCTAACTTTAGCCCCGTTACAGATGCTTATGGAGCTGCCCCAAAACCTTATATCCACCCGGATCAGCACAGCCTGGTTATTTTCCCTAAAGACCCTGCAAATGGAATATTCTGGATTGTAAATGGAAACGATGGCGGAGTTTACGTATCAACTGATAACGGCACTTCCTGGAGAGCGACTCTCTCAGGCGGTTATAATACGACCCAATTCTATGGCGTCGATAAAAAACACGGCGCTAATGAGTATATTGGCGGAACTCAGGATAACGGTACTTGGCTTTCTCCTTTAGGCGCTGATGCCGATGGTAAAACAGAATATAAAAGTGTCATTGGAGGAGATGGCTTTGAAGCAGCATGGCATTATAAAAACCCTCTTAAAATTATCGGCTCCTCTCAGTATAATAATTTCAGGAAATCAACCGACGGGGGAGAAAGCTGGTTTTCGGCCACTTCAGGCTTAAGTGACGTCGGCTCTGGAAAAGGACAATTTATTTCTAAAATAGCAAAATCAAATATCGACCCTGATATAATCTATACTACAGGATCTAAAGGAATCTGGAGATCGGAAAATTTCGGCGACAGCTGGAATCTAAGCACCATCTCATCAGGCACCTGGGCTTTTAATTCAGGAGCTACACCAATTTCAATTTCACTTGCCGACCCGCAGATAGTTTGGAGCGGTTCAAGCTTTTCTAATCTTTCTAGCAGACTTTTCCTTTCAACTGATGCCGGTCTTACTTTTAATCTGGTCAGCCCATATGGCGGCGTATCTCTTGGTACCATTACTGGAATTAATACGCACCCGGCTGACCCTAAAACAGCGTACCTTACATTCTCTATCTCCGGCTCCCCAAAGATACTCAGAACTACTGACCTTGGAAACTCCTGGCAGGATATAACAGGGTTCGGATCTGCTGGAGTTTCATCTAACGGTTTTCCAAACGTGGCAACTTACTGCGTCCTTCAAATGCCTTTTAATACAAATATTATATGGGCAGGAACGGAAATAGGACTTTTTGAATCTACAGATAATGGACTAAGCTGGCACTATGCACAAAACGGCCTGCCTGCTGTTTGTATCTGGGATATGAAGATCGTAGACGACCAGGTCATACTTGCAACTCATGGAAGGGGAATCTATAGTGTGACTTTAACTGAACTTAAAGGCTATTCGCTCCCTGTAGTTACACTCTCTCCGCTTTTGTTAAACCTTGCTCAGGCTCCTGATGGACAGCTCGTTGTTCAGGCTGACCTGCGCTCTGCCTATGATTCGGTTCTCTATGTAATTGACAGCACTTGTGTATTAAGGCAGACAAATACAACTCCTGTTCAGCCTGTATTGCGCTTCCCTGTTTCAGCTCCGGCTTATGTAAGAGCTTCAATAATTGCATATAAAAATGAAAAAAAATACCAGACGATGACAAAAGACCTTCAGATGGTAACTGTTCAGCCATATAGATTATCTTATTATAATGACTTTAATAAAATATCTAATGATTTCAGCGGTAATTTCAGCGTGAAAAGACCTGCAGGGTTTTCCTCCTCTGCAATTCATTCACCGCATCCATATACAACAAATGTTAACTATTTGTATTCACTTAACTTTCCTCTGAAAGTAGCTGCAGAAAATGCTTTTGTCGAATATGATGATATAGCTATCGTAGAGCCGGGAGATCCTGGCACTAAGTTCGGTGATGAGGCTTTCTGGGATTATGTTGTAGTTGAAGCAAGCACAAATGGATTTACCTGGGTCCCCTTGGAAAATGGCTATGACTGTAATTACAATGATTACTGGAGAAAACTATGGGATAACGGTTCATCTCCCGATTCAACTGCATTTATTCACCACAAAATAAACCTGCTAAGTAAGTTTAATGCTGGCGATGTTATTCTCTTAAGATTAAGATTATTCTCAGATGAAGGTTCTTTTGGTTGGGGCTGGGCTATAGATAACTTCTCAATTCAAGGTAACTTGACAGAGGTTAACGACCCAATAAGTTTACCAGAACAATACAGTTTAGCGCAGAATTACCCGAATCCGTTTAACCCTTCAACAACCATAACTTACGCGCTCTCAAAAAGATCAAACGTGGAGTTAAAGATCTTCGATATGCTGGGCAGGGAAGTAACAACTCTGGTAAACAGGGAGGAAGCAGCAGGTACTTATAAGGTTGATTTCGATGCATCTGCACTTCCAAGCGGAATTTATATTTATAGAATTAAAGCCGGAGATTTTACTTCCAGCCGCAAATTGATGCTGCTTAAATAATTTCTTGTTACTTCTGTAAGAGTTTATAACTTTTTTGTAAAATCTTAAGATACTTTAATAAATGCAGCGCTCCGGTATATAAGGAACGCTGCATTTATTATTTCTTTTCAAACTCAATCTATAAAAATAGCTTCATATAAATGTTCTTCTTCAATTGCATCTTGTTTACGAAAGTGATAATATTCCCCTCATCTTAAAAAAACATTCTTAATTTCAGGGAGGACCGCTTTGAAACATTTTACAAGAATTTTCGCGCTAAGTATCCTTATTGCCTTCTTATCTGTATCAGTAAAATTTGCTCAGCAGGATAAACCAAAAGCCGGCGAAGAAAACAAGAACGTTCATATCTTTACAATGGACACCCAGGTAAAGACCACTCCTGTAAAAAATCAGGCAAGGACTGGCACATGCTGGTGCTTTGCAACAGTTTCTTTCCTTGAAACTGAGCTTTTAAGAATGGGGAAAGGTGAATTTGACCTTTCTGAAATGTACCTTATCAGAAACAACTACCCGCTCAAAGCTGAAAATTACGTGCGTTACCAGGCAATGGCAAACTACGGCGAAGGCGGACAGGCACATGACGTTTTTAACCTTATCAGTAAATATGGCATTGCCCCTGAAGAAGCATATTCAGGAAGAAATAACGGCGAGGAAAAGCATAACCATTCAGAAATGAAAAACGTTACAAAAGGTATGCTAGATGCTTTTGTAGCCAATAAAGCCGGAAAACTTACGCCTAAATGGATGGATGCCTATCAGTCAGTGCTTGATGTCTATTTAGGCAAACCACCAGTCGAATTTACCTATAAGGGCACAAAATATTCCCCTAAAAGTTTTTATCAATCCCTGGGAATAAATCAGGATGATTATATTGAAATTACATCTTATTCACACCATCCATTCTATGAAAAATTCCGCCTCGAAATCCCGGATAACTGGACTGGTCAGGATTATTATAATGTGCCAATGAATGAACTGGAAGCAATTATCGATTATGCCCTGAAAAACGGATATTCTGTTGTCTGGGACGGCGATGTAAGTGAACATGAATTCTCTCAGAAAAACGGTTATGCTGTCATCCCCCTCAAGGACTGGGACGATAAGACTCCTTCTGAAAAAGAAGAAAAGATAACAAAACCTGAAGCTGAAAAAACAATTACTCAGGAATTAAGACAGCTTACTTTTAATAATTTAACTACAACTGACGACCATCTGATGCATATTACAGGTATTGCTCACGACCAGAACAATACGAAATTCTATTACACTAAAAATTCCTGGGGAACCGAACAGACAAATGGCGGGTATATATATTTGTCAGAACCATACGTTAAGCTGAAAACCGTTGCCATTATGGTTCATAAGAATGCTGTCCCCAGGGAAATTGCTCAAAAAATGAAATTGTAGTGAAATATCGCTGAATAATGCATTTTTCTTTGAGTTCTTTTTAATTAAACCATTTTTTATTTTAAGATGTCTATATATTGTTCATTTAACAATTATCTAAATGTTATAAGGAAATAGTTATGCGAGCACACACTGGCAAATGGCTCCTTTTATTTGTATTGGGAGTAATTTTATCCTTCTCAGCAACGATCTATGCTCAGGGAAGGAGAATGGATGTTGATACCAGGGTCAATTATTTAAAGGAAAAGTTGTCTCTCAGTGATAAACAGACTGCTGAAGTAAAGAAGATTTTAGTTGCACAGCAGGAACAAGCTCAGAAAGAGCGTGCTGAGTTAATGGGCAACCGTGAAGAAATGAGAAAAAATATGATGACCCGTGCACAGGAAACAGACAAGAAAATTACCGCTTTGCTGGATAATAAACAGAAAGAAGAGTATAAAAAAATTGTCCAGGAAAGAGAAGAAAGATGGGGTCAGAGACGTTAGTTGATTAATCTAATCATGCAAAAAGGACAGCAGATAGTATCTCTGTCCTTTTTTCTTAAAATGCCTCTCCTATACCTAGATGCAGCGCCATCATCTTCCATAGTTCCGTGTTTTGGTTTCTCTGAAAAATAGTTTTTTGCTCAGATGGATCCCAGAGCTGAAATCCAATATCGACCCTTATCGGCGCAAAATAGTCGTATACCCTGAATCCAAATCCGGCAGCAACTGCAATTTTATTAAATGAGAACTCCTTGTGTCCGTCAAAAACATTTCCATAATCAACAAACGCGGCCATACCAAAATTACTAAACAGTCTGTTCCTGGTTTCTATAGATCCTTCAAAAAGAAGAGTCCCGCCTAGCGGAGATCCTTTTAATAAAATATCGGCTACATTATTATTTGACTTAATTGAGTTCATTAACATTTCTGCATCAACTGCAATTTTGGGTTTGAGGTCCCTGGCTCTCCATCCGCGCACAGAGTTGCTGCCGCCTGAGGTAAACCTCTTGTTTATTGGCACCATATTCATTTCACCTGCATAGGCTTTAAGAAAACCCGCCTTTAGCTTAATTCCAAAGGCTGATAACTGTGACCTGTATAGGTTTGGGAAAAATGCTATTGTCCCGGTTATCCTGTAAAATTGTGTCTTTGGTTTGACACCGATTCCAAGACTGCCGAAAATCTCAGGAATTAAATTGGCTTCCTCTAATGTAAACTGAAGATTATATCCTTTCTTCGGGAATAATAAATCATCTGTTTTATTTATTCCGATATCACCGCCGATAATTGATGTTAGCTCCCAGTTTTTATCAAATGTAATTTCATTCCTGAAATCTTTTGTGCTGTCAATTTTTCTTAACATACCAAATAGTTTTTCTGTGTAGGCTTTCCGGAAATCATACCTTGAGCCGTCTATTGAATAATAAAGCCTCAGACTGCTTAAATAAACATATTTGGGAAGTTCAAAATCGAAGCTCAGTTTTGAACCTATTGAATATGAAAGGTAATCATCTTTATTTGTTTTGGTCCAGTATGCTTCTAGTCTCCCTGTGGTAAGCTCATTAAATAAGTATGGCTGCTCTAAGGATGCCCGCACATCTATAAATCCCGGCACTGCATCATTCGACGAGTTAAATATTTTATAAATATTGCTGAAACTCCCGTTTGCAAATACATCCTCTACAGCCATATTTCCTGATAATGTTAGGGTCCGTGCTCCGCCAAAAAAATTTTTATTTGAAAAGTTTGCCCCAAGCCCAAGATTAAATGAGTTATCAATATTGGTAAATATGACCTCGGGCGAAAGCTCCTGCATTGGCCTTACATCAGCATTAACTACAAGTGGTACATAATTATTTATTGTATCATCAAGAGCGGCACTTATAAGAACAGATGAAAACAAATGAGTCCTGTATAGCCTGGTCTGCGCTTTCTGTTTTTCGACAGCACTATAATATCGGTCAGTGTTTAACCCTGTTACTTTCTTTATCAAAACCTCATCTACGTATTCTTTTCCTTGACCTGTCTTTTCGACTCTTAGCGTATCTACAATATATCTTATCCCAGCATAGAACTTCACTGTAATATCAACTGCATCACACAAAGTATCAATATTTACAACCGGAACATCGACCCTGGCTAACATATAGCCATTATCTCTTAAGTAGCTTAAAAGCGCAGTGTTTTTTTCCTGCAGAAGTGCTTTTGAAAATGCCTCAGCACTGTCTATTCTGAACTCTTTAAGTGCCGCATATAATTCGGCCGAAAGACTGCTGTCAGGACATAATATACTGTGACCTCTTACTATGAAATGTGGACCTTCATCAATACTAAAAGACAAACTCGCTGCCTGATCAGTTTCCTGACAATTATAAGAGCTGTACACCCTGGATTCAAAAAAACCATTATCTTTATAAAAATTATTTAATGAATTTATATCCTGCCGTATAAGAAGTGAATCAAAATAAGTGGGCTTCTTGCCGAATTTAGTGTAAATAGTATATAATGACTTGGAAAACCAGTTTGGAGTTTGTTTGGAAACTATAACATCTGCAAGCATTGAGGATGAGAAGTATTTATTCCCGTTGAATTCCACATGGCTTAGTTCCGGCTTGCTTTTGTGCTGTGCAGAAATATTTCCGTACAAAACACAAAAAAAACAAATGCAGATTAATATAACTATATAAAACAGTGTTATTTTTTTCATTAGTCTAAGCAACAGAGAAGTACACAATTAAAGTGAAGATATTAGGAGTGCAATTTAGCAATTTAATATAAAATCTTAAACCTCCGCCCGCATCCATATTTAAGTTTTTTTCAATACTTTGCAAGGCATTAGCTCTACGCTTTACATTATATATATTTATGGAAAATAAGCCTGTTTAAATTCTAGAACCCGCCTTCCCCTTCCCTTGAAAATATTCTCCAATTTAAGATTGACAATAAAACTCATTCTCTATAAATTCTTTATGGAAAAATAAGCTTAATTTTACAATTCGGGAGAATATCTGATGAAAGCTTTTCTGCTGGCTGTCTTTTTTGTCACTTTTACTTTTTCAGCATTTGCTCAGATAAATAAGATTGCAGTATCACAGAACTCTGTTAAATTATCCGATTATAAGCAGAAAACTATATTTCAGAACCCATATACACGCACTACCGGCATAGTGACTCTCAATGACCTCGGAAATCACAATATCCGGATAGCTGAGGATAACCCAGGCTCCGCACTGAATGATTCTGGCATAATTAAAGAAACACCCCGCTTAAGAAAAGATCTAAGTCAAAATAAATTCAGATTTATACCTCTGCCGCTTGCAAGATCAGGCGATTACAAGTTTGAACCTATCCCGATTATCCCTCCAAAGGTTGAAGTAATTGAAGTTACGGCAAAATAGGCTTTCCCCATACACAGACTTCTTCTGTGTATAAATAATTTTGAGAGCTTCATCCATTCTTAAAGGCAGCAATAAAATTGCTTGAAAAGTCGGATAAAACCAGCCTTCCGCTTATCTTCGCCCTGCCTGGAAGCAGATTATTCCACTCTTCAGTGCCTTCCCAAAGGACTGTTTTAAGCTCTGCCATGGCTTCCTGACTGTTTTTCGAAAGTTTTTCAGCAAGCGACTGTACTGCATTGTCAAGTTCTTCAATCGTAGCATAGACCTCAACATATAATCCGTGCTCTTTAGCCCACGAAGCTTCACGCCAGTATGTGTCTATCGCTAAAGCACTAAAGGCACTTTTCCCTATCTTCCTCTCTATAGCAGGACCTACTACAAAAGGCCCTATTCCCAGATCCAGTTCGCTAAGCTTTACTGAAGCAGTATTATGTGCCAGCACGTAATCACTTGCGGCAATAAGTCCAACACCTCCGCCAACAGCCTTTCCTTGTACACGCGTAATTATGATTTTCTGACAGTTCTTCATTGCAAGTATCAGGTTAGCAAAACCCATAAAGAATTCCTTCCCTTCAGAATAACTCGCTACTGCCTGAAGCTCGGAAAATGAAGCCCCGGCACAGAACGTCGTATCACCATAGCTGCGCAGAACAATAACATTTACATCCTGATTTATAGAAAGCTGGTTGAACTCATCTGTAAGATTTTTAAGAAGTACTTTTGGAAGTGAATTGCTCTTAGGATGATAAAAATTAACCGTTGCTATATGGTTCTTTATCTCTACAGTTATGCTTTCAAATATCTCGGTATTCATAAAGCCCTCTCGAATTAAACTTTATATTCACGTCCGATATCTCCTGCTTGCAATCTGGACGTATAAATATAAATTAGTGATTCGAAACGATATTTACCAGCTCCATCATATCTGAAATGACAAAGTCAGGATTCTGCTTTCTTAAATCCTCTTCAGTCCTGTAGCCGAATGTTACTGCGCAGGTCAAAGCACCTGCGTTTTTTCCGCACTTTATATCCAGTTCCGAATCGCCTACCATCAAAGTATAATCGGCCGGTACACCGATCTCATTACATATTTTAAGAAGTGCATCCGGAGCCGGCTTTATTGCCACACCAGGCCGCCTGCCTACGATCATGTTGAAATACTGGTCAAGCTTGAAATGCCCTAATATCTTCTCAGCCTGATCCTGAGCCTTTGTTGTCAATAGTGAAACCGGTATCATCCTTTCCTTTAATGCCTTTAGCATATCGGTTACGTTCGGGAAAACATAGGAATCATCAATGAAATCAAAATAAAGCGATTTATACTTGTCGATAAAACCTTCCAGATCGGGAACATCTATATTGAACTCCCTGAAAATGTCTCCGAAATGGTGCCCGATTTTATTGTTGAACTCCTCTTCTGGCATTTCTGCAATTATATTGAATTCCTTAAATGTCCTGAGCGTACATTTATAAATAGTTGAGTTTGAACTCATCAATGTCCCGTCAAGGTCGAATACAACATTTTTGATCTGATCCATATTGCGTAATGATTCTTTGTTTAAGGTTTATCTGTGATAAAAAGTTTAGTCGATAAAATTTTTAATGAACCGGAGAAATATACTACTTACTTGGCCGGATATAAAGCTTTACGATTTATTGATAAGAAAATATTTGCCAAAAATCCCCATAAATCGATAAAACACACCTATTATGGCTCCTCCGGTAATTCAAATCTTGAAAAAAAAACAAATAATAGCTAAGTTTGTCGGATTATATTAGTAGTACAGCACAAAAAATATATAAATCATTAGGAGAATTAAATAGTATGCCTGTTGTAGATTATAAGAAATATTGTCAGATGATTGACAATGCAAAGAAAAACAAATTTGCTTACCCGGCAATAAACGTTACAAGTGAAGCTACTGCAAACGCTGTTTTGGCAGCTTTGGCTGAATTAAAAAGCGATGGTATTATCCAGGTTTCTACTGGCGGCGGTGAGTTCGCCTCTGGCCAGGCTGTTAAAGATGCAGCCTTAGGCGCAATCTCTATTGCTCAGCACGTTCATTTGGTTGCAGAAAGATATGATATAAACGTTGCTCTGCATACAGACCATTGCCCGGCTAAAAAAATCGACTCATTCTTAAAACCTCTGATTGAAGAATCACGCAAAAGAGTTGCAGCAGGAATGAAGCCATTGTTTAATTCACATATGTTCGACGGCAGTGAACTTCCATTAAAGGAAAATATGGATATAGCAGTCGGACTGCTCAAAGAATGCGCTGAACTGGGTATCATCCTTGAAGTTGAAGCCGGCGTTGTAGGCGGTGAGGAAGACGGCGTTAATAACGAAGGCGCTCCGGCTGAAAAACTTTATACAACACCTGAAGATATGGTGGAAGTATATAAAAGACTTTCTGAAGTAAAGAACGGACGCTTTATGTTTGCAGCTACTTTCGGCAACGTTCATGGCGTTTATAAACCAGGAAACGTAAAACTCCGCCCGATTATTCTTAAAGAAGGACAGGACGCTTTGAAAGAAAAATTCGGAAAGGATGCTTCTTTCGACCTCGTTTTCCACGGCGGAAGCGGCTCTTCTTTAGAAGAAATCAGAGAAACTCTTGAATATGGCGTTATTAAAATGAACGTCGATACTGATACACAGTACGCTTTTACACGCCCAATGGTTGATCACTTCTTCAAAAACTATGACGGCGTCCTTAAAGTAGAAGGCGAAGTCGGTAATAAGAAATTGTATGACCCGCGCACTTACCTTAAAAAAGCTGAAACTTCAATGAAAGAAAGAGTTATGCAGGCTATTAAGGACCTCCGCGGAGAAGGCACAACTTTAGGTAAATAATTATTGTATTGTGCTTTTTAACACTTTAACTGCCTTTGCGGCAATCTAAGTGACTTTTAATATTAAACACAGCTGCGCCTGTCTTGCAGCTGTGTTTTTTTATTTGTACTCATATATTATCTGTGCTGTTTCGTTTTTTTGAGGTGTAAGTGGACTTTCTTCTTAAAACCCCGATTACTCACCGGGGACTGTTTGATAATAAAAAAATACCCGAGAACTCGCTTGCTGCTTTTAAGGCCTCGGTAGATGCCGGCTATCCGATCGAACTCGATATAAGAATACTGCATGACGGACATCTTGTTGTCTTTCACGATTCTTCACTTCTGAGAATGACAGGCAGCCGCGGCTCGATCCTTGGAATTACTTTAAGGGAACTAAAAAGCCTTAAACTCTTAGGCACAAATGAACAGATACCGCTTTTAGAAGATGTGCTAAATTTAGTCGACGGTAAAGTACCTCTTCTTCTTGAGATTAAGAACCGGAAAAATATTGGCCGCCTTGAGGCTAGACTGCTTCACGTCCTAAAGGGTTATAATGGACAATATGCAATTGAATCGTTTAATCCGCTTTCTGTAAAATGGTTCAGACTTAATGCTCCTGAAATTAAACGCGGACAGCTTTCAAGCGGCTTTGGAGCAGGCAGACTTCCTCTTAGAAATACTCTGCTTCGAGCCACTTTCCTTTCACGTATCGCTAAACCTGATTTTATTGCTTTTGATGTACGATATCTGCCCGCCCGCTCAATTACAAAGCTTAGACAGAAAGGTTACCCTGTTATAGGATATACTGCCAGAAGCAAAGAAGAATTCAGCCAGGCAATGCAATACTGTGATAATATTATTTTTGAAGGTTTCAGACCATAGACCTACTTAAATACCTGCATTTTAATTGCTTTATTAAAATTGCCTGAACTGATTCTAAGCAGATATGTCCCGCTTGAAACGGCGAGTCCTTCATTGTTTGTACCATCCCATTCTATTGAATAATTGCCTTTCTGCATCTCACTATTTCTTAGCAGTTTAACTTCCCGTCCCAGAATATCAAATATGATAAGCTTAGTCATTCCCGATTCCTTTAATGAATAGGAAATTTTTGTAGACATGTTAAAGGGATTTGGATAATTCTGACTTAGCCGGTAACTGTAAATACTACTCTCATTTATTTGTTCAACCGGTGAAGTAAAATCACCTTCAAGAATGTAAAACTTCTCGCCGGACTGACTGTTCAGACGTTTCCAGCCGCCTCCTATATCCTGAAGTGAAACTGAAATTTCCGGATGAAACCTTGACCTGATCTTTATGTTTTTTAATGGCCAGGGAATCTCAGTGGGATTTATATCTGCATAAGTCCCGGAACCAATAAAGACAAGACTTAAACTGCTGCCGGACTTCTGAAGCAGAACACTGCTGCTGGTCCTTATGCCTTTATGTACTAAATTGCTTCCATTGGGATTTATAAATAACCGGTCGGGAAGCGAGCATACAGATGAAGTGCTGACACCATTTTTTATCCTGTATACATACGAAATTCCATCACCAGCATAAAATCCTTTTGGAGGAAGCAGTATATTGTTAAAAGAATAGTCGGTTTTGCCGAAGTTTACCGTAGACTTCCAGCCATTACTAAATTCAGTTTGCTGAATTTCCTTATCATCACTTAAAAACCTGTGGGCCGTCATTTTAGAAAATCCCGCACATCTGAAAACTCCTGAAACAAGATTTGCACTGTTTAAAAACTTCTCCTCGTTTAGCCTCCAGTGATTTTTATTTAATGGCATAAAAAGAGGCATCGAGGCATAAAGTATATTAAAGAGATCTTTATCATCCCAGTAGGCCGGGACCTTTGACTGACCATCACCTGTGTACCAGGTGGGCACGTGAACATCGTGATAAACAAGTCCATGCAAAGGTATTCTGCGACTTGCACTTACAGTATAGTTAATATAATTCGCTCCTGGAGTATCAACCGGTGTTGACCAGTCATAGCCGGCATTTACCGCGGCATAAATTGTCATCGTTCCCTCTCCATAGTCTGCCATTGGAAATGCCCAGTCTTTGGCCTCTTCACTGCCTGTTACAAGCTGAAACTTGTTTTTTACTGTATTTAATAGCTCTATTCTCTTAAGGGCATCATCATGCCGCGACTCTGGATGAAGCGGTGAATAACACTCTGTAAGCACAGAGGAGAGCTCCACATCAATAAACCTGCAGTTATAATGTTTTTTTACCAGATCCTCTGTAATCCATTGCCTTGCATAGGCTGAATGTGTGGCTGAACATGAATAGTATCCCTGAAATGGAGTCTTATCAGGAAGATAAGATACCCAGCCGGTCTTATAAGTGCCGTCTTTATTAACTATTAAATCCTCAGGATACCCTTTGGTCCTATACCAGGAGTATTCAGGGTGCGTAGGAGGAAAAATATCAGTATAGATATCATATCTGGACGAAAGATAACCCTTGGAGTTAATTGAGTCAATAAAGGCAGCATAAGCATCTCCGCTTAAGCTTTCCTCAGAGAGCGAAAATATTGCCCGGTCTACTCCTGAAAAATATAGCGAATCAATAAACTGCTGCTTGTAAAAATCCCTGTCCATTAACCAGAAATCAATAGCTCCCTTTAGTTTCAGCATATTGGGATTATCACTTAGTTTTTCTTCAAATGTCTTAATATAACCATGTTTTGCTGCGTGATCTCTGTACCTGTTTGCCATTTCAATGTATCCGCCCGATTGAAAAAAGAACATATAAAACACACGTCTGTAGGCTGTTTTTCCCTTCGAAGGCATATGGAATATTCTGAATGAATTATATTTGCTGCCCATTCTTTTTGAAAATTGGATTTCACTATCCCATGGGTCTTCAGTAATAAGCATATAACCTGAATTAAGATTTGTCACGCCTGCAAACGCCATCGTCGCCTTATACCCCCCTAAAGGCAGTGTATAGACAGGGAAATCTTCTGTGACAGGTATCATAAGACCTGTTGCATATGGAACTATCAGGTAATCCTCTGGAGAGCTTTCAATATAGTCCGGGAAAAAGAATCCTTTAGAAATTGTATTTACAGACTGAGGAATTACTTCAAACTTTAGTCCGTCACCTATGAGTGATATTTTATAACTGATCTTTGTAGAATCAGTTTCTGGACCTGTGTGGAAAGTATACGATAAAACTGAGGAATCAAAAGATGTTATTATAAAGCTGGCAGGGGAGTTAGTACCGTATATCTTCCCGCTTAATTTGTCTTTTACACTCATATTAAGAGCCGGCAAAAAGATCTCCGCATGAAGTTTTTCATTATCCAGCGTGAAAGTTCTCTCTATCCCGCTGCCTGTTTTCTTCAGTTCGCAATCATCCAGATAAAGTTCACAACTATCTGCACCTGTAAACCTTGCCCATATCCAGGCACATTTTCTTGGGATTATAAACCTCACCAGGTATTTTCTGTAAGAATTGCTTGTTGTATCAAAAGCCTGAGATGCCAGCCCCCAGCTTATTACTCCTCCTGATGAATCAAAAGCAGCTATGGAAATACATGAATTATTTCCAGGAGCAATAACATTTACATAAACAGAAAACTCATATACTTCCCCCGGCTTAACATAATAATTACCAGAATGCTTAAACGACCAGTCGTCACTGCTCCCTTTATGCAGAATATATGCAGCTTTTTTACCTGAATTTACCGGACTGTCTACGGCAAGTGCCTGCCCGGTGCCAGGCGTCCTTACCCATAAGTTATCCCACCCGTTCATTCCATCCTCAAAACCCGGATTGCTTAGCAGGTTTTGTGAATTAAGCCTTGAGACTAACAGCAGTAGTAAAACAAATCCGCTTAAATATTTCATGATCCTGAAGCCCTTTGATCAAAGTTATTCCTAATGCAAAATTATCAACTTTTATTTATTTTGAACACTCATTTTAAATTTTATAAAAATTGTTTTTTCGGGCTGATCATAATATCATGGCTTTCAGGAAAGAAGAATTTAAATTATGAAGAGTTTAATAGATCACCAGTGGAAAAGCTTCTGGCGCTCTCCTGATAAAGGACAAAAGCTTTTTAGCGTTATTACCGTTAGCTTTCTGCTTTTTATTGTTGCCTGTTATGCACTCCTGGCAGGACTATTTCTTCCTGAGGCATTAAAAAAGCTTCTGCCGGATAAAAGTCCGGTTCTGCTCATTAATCAGGCTTTACTCTATTACATTATTTTATCGTTCTTAGTCCGCTGGGTATTTCAGGAGATTCCGGCACAGGAAGTTGATTACTATAGGATGCTGCCGGTAAAGAGGATCACACTTGTTGTTTTACTCCTTATAAAATCAGCTTTTAACGTTTTTAATTTCTTTGCACTGCTTTTTTTCACCGGCTTTACTTTTAACGGCGTAATAAAGGAATATTCTTTCTTTACTTCAGTTTCATGGCTTATATCGGTTCTTTCTCTTGAGTTTGCAAACAGCTATCTGGTCTTTTACCTGCAGAAGAAGATGTCCTTAAAATCCGGTCTGATTATTCCTTTAATCTCCGGCCTGATTCTTCTTATTGCTTTTGAAATAATCACTTCAAAAGGACTTCATAACCTTTCAGCTGCAGTGGCAGGAACATTACTATCTGTACCTGCATTTTGCATTCTTCCGGTTTTGCTGCTGTCAGCCATGTATTTCTTAAATTATTATTTTCTTCAAAACCATTTCTATGCCGAAGATCTGCAGAAAAACAAAAAAGCAAATAATAAGGTCTTCCGGAGCTACAGATCATTTGAAAGGTACGGTGAACTTGGCTCTTATATTGCTCTTGAGCTTAAACTGATCTTCAGAAACAGACGTACTCGTTCATTATTCTATTATTCTCTGCTTTTTTTACTTTATCCGGCATTAACCTATAGATCATATCTTGGCGGCTCGGGCATTGAAAATATGAAAAATCTATTTAATATTTATCTCTGGAGCATTCTGGCTCCCTCACTGGCTATGTTATCATACGGACAGAATATCTATGCATGGGATGGAAGCTACTTTGACCTTATCTGCTCAAGAGTTACTAATATAAAAAAATATATTTATGCAAAATACTGTGTTATGGTCATCGCAGCATTATTATCGTTTTTACTGCTGACACCCTATGCTCTTATTTTCGGTAAAGAGATCTTCTGGTTTAATGCCGCAGGCACTCTCTATAGCATTGGCCTGAATTCTTTGATACTGCTTATAATGGGCCCTTTGAACAAAAAAAGATTTGAGCTTAACACAGGAATGATGTCCCAGCAGGGAAGAGACGGCTGGACACAGTTCTTAAAAGGGCTTCCGGTTATTATACCAATGGCTCTGATCTATCTGATAGTCAAACTTACCGGCTGTACTCAGTATTTATTCCATGTTATAGCTTTTTTGGGACTCGTTGCTTTTCTTTTAAAGAATATCGCAATTAATATTGCAGTTGATCAGTTTCAGAAACGCCGCTACAAAATGGCTATGGGTTTCAGACAAAGCTAATAAGAATAATTTTAATAGGAATTAAATCATGATAGAAGCAAAAGATCTTGTTAAATCATACGGCAACACTGAAGTTCTGAATATACCTTATATAAAAATAAATTCCGGGGAAAGCTTCGGACTTGTAGGTAATAATGGAGCTGGAAAGACCACTTTTTTCAGCCTGATGCTGGATCTTATTGAAGCAGCAAAAGGCCAGGTGCTTTCAGACGGCATTACAGTTGCAGGAAGCGATCACTGGAAAAGTTACACCGGCGCATTCCTGGATGAAAAATATCTGATTGAATTTCTATACCCTGAGGAGTATTTCAAATTTATCTGCGATATAAATAATATCACTAAAAGCAGTTTTCAGCAGATAATTGCTCCGTTTAATGATTTCTTTAACGGCGCTATTCTTGATCAGAAAAAGTTTATTCGCGACCTTTCTAAAGGTAATCAGAAAAAGGTAGGAATTGCTGCCGCAATGCTGACTAAACCGAAAGTTCTTATATTAGATGAACCATTTACAAATCTTGACCCGACAACCGTATTCCGCCTGAAAAAAATGCTCCAGGAGCTGAAGGAAGAACATAAAACCACTATTCTTATCTCAAGCCATGACTTAAACCATATCACCGATGTCTGCGAAAGGATCGTGATACTGGATAATGGACTGGTAGTTCAGGATCTTGAACATGGCCCGGATAACTTGAAAGTGCTCGAAGATTACTTTGCCGTCTAACATAAAAAGAGTAAACGGAAAATAGATTTCACAAGTATCTTACTCTATATTTGGAATACTATTTGGGAAAACAGATCTGAACTTCAGCTCCGTTATCTGAATTGATCTTAATCTTTCCATGCAGTTGTTTAGAAAGACTATCGACAATCATAAAACCCAGAGTGTTTGTGCTGGCAATGTCAAAATCTTTTTTGAAACCAATACCATTGTCTTTTACACAAATCATGGTCTCTTGCCCCAAATCCTTAAGACTTACTTTTATAATCCCCGCGCTTCCTTCAGGGAAAGCATATTTATAAGCATTGGTTACCAGTTCATTTAATATCAGCCCGCATGGAATAGCTTTATCTATTCCAACTTCTATACTGTCCAACTCATGTTCAATTGACACCTGCCGGGGATTTGCAAAAGCAAAATTATTCCCTAAAATATGCAGAAACTCCTCTATATATTCCCCAAAGTCTATTTTAGAGAGATCCTTTGAACTATATAGTTTCTCATGTACAAGAGCCATTGCTCTTATTCTGTTCCTGCTTTCTTCGAATGCCTGTAGGTAATTACCTGTATTTACAAAGTCAGTCTGCAGACTTAGAAGACTTGTTATTATCTGCAGATTGTTTTTTACTCTGTGGTGGATCTCCTTTAATAATATTTCTTTTTCTTTTAATGATGCTTTTATTCTTTCTTCATTTTTAATGGTTTCAGTAACATCATTAACAAATGCAATTGCCGCTTCCCCTTCTAATATCTGAACATATTCAACTTCCATATGAATTGGAAACCTTGTTCCGTCTTTTTTTATCCCTGTATAATCGTATGACCGGTTTCTTCTTAATCCGGGAACCCTGCTTTTTATCTTCTCAACTACTTTTTCCCTTTCTTCAGGAGATATTCTTTCAAGAAGTGAAGTGTTTCTTAATTCCTCCGGAGTTTCAAATCCGAACATATCTGAATAAGCCTTGTTTACCTGAAATATTCTATAGCCTATTGTCATTGATATTCCAAGTGGAGATTCTTCAAACAAGGTCCTGAACCTGTTTTCACTTTGAGTCAGATTATTTAATATTACCTTACTTTCTGTAATATCTCTGAATGTTAATATTATCTCGCTTACTTCCTGTTTGCCAGACTTAAAAATAGGAACAGCAGAAATATTGATCCACTTGTAAATTGCTTCCTTGTAATTAAATATCCCCATAACAACATTGGTAACCGCTTTACCTTCATTTAGTGCTATAACTGCAGGATAAGATTCTTCTGGGAACGGCGTTCCATCTTCGTGTATAGTTCTCCAGTTAAAGTTTCCGAAACTTTTAGTTAATAACTCCTTCTCGCTTATTCCTAAAATTTTCTGCGCTGCAGGGTTACCAAAAATTACTCTGCCATATGAATCAAAAAGCAGTGCCCCTTCTGCCATGTTTTCATATAAAAGCTTGTACTTCTCTGAGGTTTCTCGTATTGAATCCTCAAAATTTCTCCTTACTATTGAATAATAAATAGAACGTATGAGAAGATGTTCATTAATTGTATCTTTTACCAGATAATCCTGTGCACCTGAACTTATGGCCTTTATGCCTGTAGATTCATCTGTGTTTCCGGTCAGTACAATTACAGGGATCGTTGGATGTAATTCCCTTAGCTTTACTAAAGTCCCTAACCCAGCCGAATCAGGCAACCCCAGATCCAAAAGCACCAGATCAATATGCCGTTTCTCTAAGAAACTTAATCCCTCTTTAATGCTCTGACACCATTCTAACTTTATAAGTCTGTTTCCTGAAAGATTAATGTACTCTAGGAGTAAATTATAATCGGCCCGATTATCCTCAATGACCAGAATTGTTAATTGCTTTGTTATCAACTTATTTTTTCCTGTAAGCAGTTGTTTTGTTTTCAGAAACTATTATCGGCTGAATATAATAATAGTTCACTACCGTTTAATGCTGATCTGAATTAAACAGGACAAATATTTCAGGAACTGCTCTATACCACTAAAGGTTGGTTAATTTTAGGAAGAGTAAAATAAAAAGTGCTTCCTTTGCCGTTTTCTGATTCGACCCATATTCTTCCGCCATGCTGATCAACTATTTTACTGCATATTGTAAGCCCGATGCCGGTTCCCGGATATTCATCCCTGGTGTGCAGGCGCTGGAATATTATAAATATTTTATCAAAATATTTTTTGTCAATTCCAATCCCATTGTCCTTTACAGAGAATAAATAGTCATCATCCCTTTCTGTGCAGCTGATGTGAATTTCTGGGGCTTTATCTTTGCTGAATTTTAATGCATTGCTTATAAGATTTTGAAATAACTGTGTTATCAAAAGCGGATCAGCATTAACTGCAGGCATATTTTCATAGCTTACTTTTGCACGGCTTTCCTGGATCTGCAGACTTAAATCATCTATCACTTTTTCAAGTATCAACAAACAATCTGTCCTTTTAAATATCCTTTCTTTACTTGAAATTCTGGAGTAATTAAGCAGATCCTTTATCAAATGCTGCATTCTCTTTGCACCATCAACAACAAAATCCATATATTGTCTTGCGGTCTCATCAAACAAATCGCTATAGCGGCGGTTGAGCATACTTGTATAAGCTGAAACCATTCTAAGCGGCTCCTGAAGATCATGTGAGGAAACATATGTAAATTGCTCCAGCTCCCTCAATGTCTTTTTAAGGTTCGTTTCAGCCAATTTACGTTCTTCTATTTCCTTTAATTTGTCTGCATAAAGCCGGGCATTTGCAATTGCTAGCGATATTCTATCGGCCAGATTTTCCATCAATTGCTGATCATCAACTGTATATTCAGCTTCTGTCGAACCTCTTAATACCCCGATTATTCCAATTACATTTGAATGAAATTTTAAGGGCACAATAAGCATACTTTTTATGTTAAATTTCTCAATAAAAGGCCCGTAACATGCCTTTACATTCCTTATATCTTCATCCTGAATATTTCTGATCAGCAAAGACTGACCAGTTCTTGCAACACGTCCTAATAAACCTTCATCTATACTTTGTAACTGATCCGGACATGAGGTCATCAGGAACTCATTCGGCTTTGCATCTTTATGCACTCTTACTACAGGTACCAGCACATCAGCATCTTCAGACAAAAGCTTTATAATACACCCGCTTCCAATAAGTTCTAAAATCTTTTCTGAAGCAATCTTAAGAACTTTCGGATAATCAAGCCCTGCCGAGGCAAACTCCTGCGAAATATCTGAAAGTATCTCCGCTCTTCTTTTCTGAGCCTTTAATTGCTCTTCGGTAGATTTTCGTTCCGTTATATCCCTGACTATGCTTACGTGAACAGCAAGATTCCCGGTGTCATTATATATGGGTGTTACAAAATTTTCAGTGGGAAAAATTGTACCGTCCTTACGCTTCATTTTGTATTCAGTTTCAAAATGCTCAGCTTTTTTATATGCACTCATTACTCCCTGATGAAAGTAATGATGATGCTTAGAGTCTATGTGGCGTAAAGAAGCCAGAGTCCCTATCATCTCTTCTTTTGTGTAACCAAATATCTTTTCAGCAGCCCGGTTGCAATTCTCTATTTTCAGCGTTTCAGGATTTACAAAAAAGATTGCCTCATTTACACTTGAATATAGTGCCTCCAGTAACTTGTGGAAATGATTTATTTCCTGCCTTGCCTTTACCTGGCTTGTAACATTGAAAAGTGAGATTAATAATCCTTCAGTTTCTCCTAAAGGATTTTTTACCGGAACTAAACTCCAGTCCCAATACGTCACTCCTCTTTCAGGATGATCCATGTAAATCAAGGGTTTTTCACCAGCAAAATAAGCTTCCCCGGTATAAACAACACGGCGGAATATCATTTCATTTTCTTTATTTGGATATAAATCGAAGTGGTTCTTTCCGGCAAAATACGATGGGTCTTTTTGATCAGCTTCAGCATAAGCCCGGTTGACCTCTATGAAATTGAAATCCTTATCTAAATAGGCAAGCGACATATTAGTATTATCAACTATTGTCTTTAAAAGTCTGTTGGTCCCTTTTAGCTCTTTCTCAATTGTTATACGCTGCTTTAATATAATATATGTAAACCATAGGATGGCAATTTCCATCAAACGGTGAAGTAGTTGCGCGCCTGACCCGAAATTTAGTACCGGAGAAAATGACCCCGAAATAAGACAAAAAGTCGTAAGTAATGAGATTAAGGAAAGATATTTTCCGTCACTTTTCCATGAGGCTGAAAACAATGGAATTATATATAAGATCAAAAATGGCAGATCGTGTGGAGTAAATAAGTCAACTGTAAATATTACTATAAGCATTAATAGTAAAACTGTTAATGACAATCCTTTCCTGGCCATAGAAAAATGATTATTTAATTGCTGAAATAAAAGTGAAATTTAGTATAAAATAATCATTAATTTTTAATTGTCAAGTTCAGCCCCCTTCTTTTACAGGGGGCTTTTTATTTAATGGATCAGTTTCCTTTTATTTTCTGAAATCATTCTGCTTGCCTGCGAAAACTGGCCGCTGTTTTCATTGCTAAGCCTAAACCTTGAAACAAGTTCCTGCAGGTTCACTGTCAGTCTGTTTAAGTCTTCTGCAGCCTTTGCAATCTGCTCTGTGCCTGCAGCTGACTGCTGTGTAACTGAAGAAATTCCTTCTATGTTCTTGCTTATCTGTTCTGCAGCACTTGACTGCTCTTCACTTGCGGCTGCTACCTGAGAGACAATGTCTGAAACCCTCTGGTTTATCTCTAAGATCTGACTAAGCGACAAGGCTACTGCTTCGGTCAGGTTCATTCCTTCTTCTACTACTTTATTTGCTTCATTCATTGATTGATCAGCTTCTTTTGCTTCAGACTGAATCTGCCTGATCGTATCAGCAATTTCTTTTGTGGCTTTTGTTGTCCGCTCTGCAAGTTTCCTCACCTCATCGGCTACAACTGCAAAGCCACGACCCTGCTCCCCGGCTCTTGCCGCTTCAATTGCTGCATTTAATGCAAGCAGATTAGTCTGATCTGCAATGTCATCAATTACCTGCGCTATCTCGCCTATCTGCTCTGTCTTCTTTGCTAGTGACGTGATCTTTTCTCCTGTTGACTTTGTTGACTGAACAATCTTTAGCATGCCTCTTTTTGTGTCTTCTACTTTTTTCTGTCCTTCTGTGGCACTCTCACTTGCAAGCCGGGAGTTCTCTGATGCCTTGGCTGCATTTTGCGTGCTCTCCAAAATTGTTTTTGTCATTTCTTCTACTGCACTGACTACTTCAGTTGTCTGCTGGCTTTGTTCCTGGCTGCCTGCTGCCATTTGTTCACTTGAGCTTGAGATCTCACTGGCTGAACTTGCTGTGGCCTGCGTTGCTTCATGGACCTGCAGTATAAGTTGGTTAAGCGACTCGGCAAAGTTATTTGCATTTTGCTGCAAAAGCCGGTAGTCACCTTTGTATTCTCCAATCATCCTGGCTGTTAGATCACCTCTGCCAACCTTTTCTACAACTACTTCATAGTCACGAATGTTTTTCATTATTGTATCAAGCGTATCATTGAAACCTTTTACTATCTGCTTAAATCCGCCTTCATACTTTTCAGTATTTCCGCGCTTTGACAATTGCCCCTCAACTGCTGCCCTGGTAAGTTCGATAACTTCTGAAGTGAGGTTTCTGAGTGTCTTTGTAATTGCATTCATAGATGGAGACAACCTGTCCATTGTATCATAGCTCGGAAGCTCAAGTGAGACATCTCCTTTAGAAACAGCAAGCATGCCGTCTGCCAGCCCTTCTAACTGAACTGCAAATTGATCAAGCGTTTTAGCCATTATTCCTATCTCATCATTACTTTCAACATGTGCTCTTGCATTAACATGCCCTTTCTGAAGCTCCTGCGCCATTAGAAGTACTTTGTTTACTGGGCGTTTGATCATATTTGAAATAAATATTCCAAAACCAACACTGGCTCCAACTCCTATTAGCATAAATAAGAACATTGTCTTTATTGCACTATCAGCACTGTCTGAATTTTTATCTGCTGTAGCATTGCCTGCCTCTATATTATATTTTACCCAAGCTCCTATTGCCTTCTCATAATTAACAGCAGCTTTAGTCATATCACCAAGCAGAACAATCCTGGCTTCTTCATCCTTATTTTCCATCCCGAGCTCTTCAACAGTCTTCAAATATACTCTGTATGCATTTCTGGCCTCGAGTGCATTTTTATAAAGAGTTTTTTCTTCTTCAGTAGAAATTATTTTTGAACAGTAGTCAATCTCCTCTGAAATTGCTTTTGAGTCTTCACTTATATCATCTATAAATTTCTGTATTTTATTCCTGTCATTTTCCATTACAAGTTTTAAGGTTGTAAGCCTTACATGCTGATATCGCTGAAGCACATCTTCCAGCTTGGCTATTGGAAGAGCATTGTTGTGCCACATTAAGTTTGCCGACTTTGCAATGTTATTTAAGTTATATGTGCCTATTAATCCGATTACTGCGGCGATAAATGCTACAACGCAGAAACTTAAAATCAACCTTACACCGATCTTTAGACTACTGAACCAATTCATAAAAACTCCCTGCAATTTTTAAACAGACCGTATCTATTAAATCCACACGCATTCAAATATAATGCTTTAATGATCTGGTGTTTTGTAAACAGATTGATTAAAATTCCGGAAGATCATTTTCTGATGAGTTGTGCTGCAGCTGAAGAGAAATAAATACTGGAAGCTTCACAATATTTTCCTAACAATTCACATGATCTAAATCTAAATAATTCTAATTAATCCAATCTCTGACACACAAAATCATAGAACTATTATCGGCACCTTTTATCTTATGTTAATCCCTTCTTAAAGATACTTTCAGAATTTTTTTTGCCTTCAAAGTATCTCCCGTATCCCACCCGGCATAATTCTTACTCCCTGCCTCAGCTATTATTCCTGCCAGCCTGCGGAAGGCATTGCCTGCCGCAGGCTGGTTTGATTCATAATTCTTACTTCATAATTCTTAATTCTTAATTCATAATTCTTAATTCCTTACTCCTGTTTCCCATTCATTTATTCATTTTATATTGTATTTTTGTAATCGAACTCTGCTTGGAATTTTTTATTTTAAGTTGAGAGTATAATAGATATCACAATCCGGAAACCTGCTAATGAAAACATCTATTTATACCTTCGCAATTCTCGCTGCTGCATTGCTTGCCGGCTGCGCCAATAGTATTTCAAAAGATGATTTTAAAGGTAGCGAGCCTCAGTTGATCCGGCAATTCAATGAGTATGCCGATGGAAAATCATCTGAAGTTACCTTTAAAGATAGTTCTGTTATTGACCTTGAAAATGTAACGGTCGAAGAAGATTCACTCCGTGGCACTCTGACGGGCAATAGGTATATAGGCCATAACTGGGTTGGTCAATGGGAGAAAGAATATAGTTATCCAATATCTGATATAAAGCACGTTTCTCTTGTACGCCACAGCTTAAGTATTATACCGGGAATAGCTCTTGGTATAACTGGCGGCACAATAATGGGTCTCATATTTTTCAAGGGAAGCGGCGGAGCTTCAAATTCTGGATCCCATACGGATACCTTCTCTAGCGGATTGATCGGTGCTGCATTTGGCTTTATTCCTGGCGCTATTCTCGGAAGTATACTCGGCGAGGATTATGTTTTTACATTCAATGACACTAAGCCGGGAGTTGGTGACCTTAATACAGCCCAAAAATTTGGCTTCAGACTAGGCAGCCATCCTGGATTCAGCCCTGAAATTATTGGCGATGGATACCCTGCAAGGTTTAACCAGATAAACGCCCAGGGAAGACAGGGATTTTTATTTAGTTTTTATTATAATCAGCCTCTGTCAAGATTATTCTCTCTTAATAATGAAATCTCATTTATATTTGCTGGTTCTGATGAAAAAGTAACGGTCAAATTGCCTGGCGAGAAGACTAGTTATGGGAATTATATGTCTAATTCAGTCTCACGAAATTTTGTTGAAAAAACTCTGATGCTCGAGCTGGCTCCTGTACTAAGACTTAATATTAAACGTACTATGATCTCTCCATACCTGATTGCAGGACCAAGGTTTGATTTCCTGCAGCCTGCAAAGACAGAAAAAGAAGAGTTTTACCAGGAACTGAACAACAGGTATAATGATCGGAATGTTAATATTTCAGGGAAATATAATAAGCTTCTCTTGGGCGGTACAATTGGGGGAGGCATGTCGACCGGTAGACTCCTGCCCGTGGAACTGATGCTTGAAGCCCGTTATAACTTCGATATCTCAAGCCGCTTTTCTCTTCATTACGATACTCCTTTAAGCCGTGAGGACTTTGGAGTACAGGGCGCTCAGGATATTTCATTTTTCAGCCGGGAATGGATATTTTCAATTGGTATAGCTCTGCCCCGGCTTTGATATGTTTCATTTGATGTTTTTCACTTGATGTTTTTCATTAGTTATTCTTTGACAGCATCATTGTATAAACTCTTATTTTAGAAAATTGAGACTTTCAAAATTCATAAGTAATCTCCTCCTTGTTTTTGTTATATTGTGTGTATATAAATTTTAATTGTAATGTGAATTGAAGGAGTGCTTTTGTGAATCGAATAGAACGAAAGAATATTCAGCCTGGTATTCGTGTGGCCATTGTATTAAAACAAGATCAGAGAAGCGGCAGAAGAACAATTGGAGTAGTTAAGGATATACTGACTTCATCTTCCTCCCACCCGCACGGCATTAAAGTCCGCCTTGAGGATGGCCAGGTCGGAAGGGTTAAGGAAATTTTACCGGAAGAAAATTAAGCTTGAAATTACAAATACCTCCGGACCCCAATTGACCCGGAGTCCGGATTATTCTTAAAACTGAAAAGAAAATGTAACTCTTCCTATTAGATCTTTTTTATCTGACCCCTGGTAACTGACTGATTCAATATTTGGTATAATACTTACACTCTTATCGACTCTGAAATCTACTCCTCCTACAATCAGTTCCGACTTGTCTTTATCCCTGTCAGTGTTCGGATCAAAACTGTCAAACCTTGCAACAAGCCTTATTATATCACTTAAAGCAAACCACCCGTATACTGATAAACCGAAGCCTGTCTGATCCTTTAATGCACTCAGACTGTCAGATGAAAAGTTATTCTGCTGCATCCTGTAGAATGATTCAACTGCAAAGGAATATCTCTCTTTCTCTAGGAAGTTTAGTATTACTGCGCCAACTGCCGCATCATTAGCCTTTGTCTTCCTGTCGAAACGGTCTAACCTTGGAGCAAAAGGGGAGTAATCTCCATAAAGTACAAGCTGAAAGTTATTTATTGGAAGCAGCTGAATTGCACCATAAAACCTCTTATACTTATTTACTTCAGGAGCATTGGCTGAATTGTTCCCAACCTTTACCCAATACTTTACTGTAGATTGTTCGTTGATGGCTCCTCTTAAGTCAACTCCCAGGTCACGCGAAGGAACAATTCCGTTAAAATCCATTATCGTCTTCTCAAGCGAGCGGTACCCCCAAACCTGGTCTGCAATATCTATCCATGGTGCCGGCGAGAGCCCAAAAATCAGATCGCTTCCCTTAAAAATATTCTTCCACCTCAGGTAAGCATCCTTTACCATCACACCTATTCTTCCGCCCGATGTGTTCGAGGCAGCAGTCTGGTCGGCCTCAAGCCTGAAGCGTACATCAAATGATTCGCTTATGCCGAAATCAGTTGTAAGATATATCCTCCTGAACTGAAAACCATTTAAGTCTTTTTTGGTTGAATCCCTTTGTTCAATATTGTAAAAATAATCCCCGAACATTAGCCCGCTTAGCTTTACAGGAATTTTCTCCTGCGCATTAATTGTACTTGCTAAACTGATGATGCTTATAGAAATGACTGTTGAAATGAACCTTAGAATGCTTTTTCCCATATTCCCCTCATCAAATTTTTACATTCTTTTCTTAATGGTGGTTAATAATATTAAGATAAAAAATTTTTCTTTAATCTCATTTACCTGCTGACAAAATCCTGTACTAATTAAACTTTCTGCTTTGAAAAGTTTTCTATTCTCCATATTATATAGCTCTCCTTTTAAGGCTAATATGTGAGACTTATCTTTTATACTCACATTATTTATCAATGTAACATTTTTACTTTGATGAGCGTCTTATTTTAGTATAAATACCAGCTATTGAAAATAAATCACTTTTCGGAGAATTGATGAGGTCAAGTCTGCTATACTGCTTTTTTCTATCAGCTTTATTTCCAGTATTTATTTTTGCTCAGACTTTCAGAATTGAAGGCACTGTATACGACAAGTCAAACAGAAAGCCGCTTTCCTATGCTACAGTCCAGCTTAAGGCTTCAACTTCAGGTACAACGACTAACAACCAGGGGAAATTTACTCTCGACCTGCCCTTCGGAGAACATAGCCTGATTGTAAGCTATATCGGATACAAATCAGCTGAAGTCGGACTTAAGATCCCTTATTCGGGTAAACTGGAATTCTTCCTTGAACCTCTTTCAATAATGCTTCCTGAGATTGTAATTGGATCAGATGATGAAGACCCCGCTTATAGAATAATCCGTAATGCAATTAAAAATAAAGAGGCAAACAGAAAAATCCTCAATAACCTTCAGTATGACGAATACCGGAAGGCGATTTTTAAGTCTGCTGGACAAATCGCCTCAGTAGAAGAATCCTTTATTAAAGGATTTAAGTCAGGTGAGAAGGAAAGTGACTTTGTTCTGGCTTCATTTAAAACAGAGAACATCAAAAAAGATAATAACAGCATCAATGTATTTAAACAGCTTAAAATGGATTTCTATAAAGATACCATAATCATTTTCGGCAATAAAGTGCATATGCCCCTTTCACCTGCTGCATTTGACTACTACCGCTTCAAACTCCTTAATACAAGAAATACTGAAAGCAATATGGTCTATTCAATTGAAGTTATTCCCCGCTCAGAGATCAGACCCCTCTTTAGAGGATTGGTGCTTATTGAAGATAGCTCGTTTGCCCTTGTTGGAGTCGACCTTAAAAGTAATAACGGCATGACCGTACCTTTTATAAAGGACCTTAGCTTCAGATTTACTGAAAATAAGATCAGAATGGGCAGCCTCTGGTTCCCGCAATACCTCGAGTCCCATATTTCACTCGGAGTTAGCCTTGCAGGACTTCTTTCAGTTGAAAAAATGGAACTAGAACAGTTCAGAAGTTTTTCAAACCAGAAAATTAATTATTCTGAAATCGATACCTCTGCAATATTTAAGAACAATCCTTTTCTTGATCTTGGACTTAGGGATTCATCCTATGCGGACTCTCTTAAAAAGTTATTTAAACCCGTTATGCTTGTAAGATCTGAAACCGATTCTCTAAGACCTATTCCTCTTAATGAGAATGAAATTGCTGCATTTAAAGACCTAGACAGTACAAAAAAGCCTATGACTATGTTAAAGACCTCAGGCGTTCTGTCAAGCTTTGCTAATACACAGAAGAAATCCTCTGGAAATAGCTCGCCTTTTCTCCATTTTCTTGAAAAGGCAGCTGATAATTTATTCAATTATCTCAGCTTTAAGAATACACGCACCTCAGGCATAAGCCTTGGAGCTAATTATAACAGCACCATAGATAGCCTTTTTTCATTCGGACTTTCGGGACTATATTCATTTGGACTTAAAAAACCTGAAGGCAAAGGTTTCATTGGTTTTAATACCGGTAATAAAAAATCCATGGGAATACATATAGGCTTCTTTGACTATGTTAACAGATGGAACCATAATTCCCAGTTCACTGAACTGATGAATACATTTAGTGTTACTTTAGGTCTCGAGGATAACTTTAATTACCTTCGCTCCAAAGGCTACAATATAAGTATTAAACAGAACTGGAAGGATAGTCTTTCTGCTGAAATTGGATTTGTTTCGGAAAAACAAACCTCATTGACTCAACTGATTCATCACAGGATATTTAATTCACGCTTTGCAAAAAGAATCAACCCTGCAATTAAAGAAGGTATGGATAATAGACTTAGATTGAACTTCATTGCAGGTTCTGACCCGTTTAACTTTCAGTTTATGCCCCAGAGCGGCTTTACTTTGACAGCTGATCTGTCGCTAAAGGAATTAGGCGGCAATTTCGGTTACCTTAGAACCTATTCAGCCTGCCAGATTAGATTTAATACTTTCTTTAAAGAACTTTTCTTCCCCCCTTTTATGCTTATAAGGCTCGAGGGCGGAATTGTTAAGGGAAATTTCGGACTTCAGCATATACTTTCACCAGATGCAGCGCTTACATTCGTTTCACCCTTCGGCGTCTTTAAGGCAATTAAACCCTATGACTATACGGGCGATAAAATGACAGCGCTTCACGTTGAACATAACTGGCGGGGAATAATTTTTCAGTCAATAGGCCTTAAATCACTGACAGATATGAATATGGGAATAACTACCGGCGCAAGTTTTCTGAAAACCTGGGATGATTCTGAGCTTAAGCTTACTGAAAGCAATAAACCCGTTTACTGGGAAGCTTATATGGGAATTACAGGCATCTATGGCGTAATAAGAGTAGACGGTGCTTATAATTCAAATAAAATATTTGCCGGACGCCTGGGATTTACCTTAAGCCTGTAAATACCTTATGGGCAAATTCCCGGTATTTAATTTTTAGGACGATTTCAGGATATTTGCCATGGTTTTATTTTTAATTTTATGAGTTTATTTGCCTAATGATCAGACCAGATAGAAAATTTATTCTGAAAGTTTTACTGCTGCTAGTCTTTTTACCTTTTTACCTGTGGGCCCAAAATGCTCCCGAATGCAGTTATTGCGGAAAAGAAATAACAGGCAAATACCTTGAAGCTGAAGGCAAATACTTTCACCCCAGACATTTTCTGTGCGCAAAATGCCGTAAGGTTATTACCGCTTCTTTTATGGAAAAAGACGGAAAGTTCTTTCATCCGGACTGCTATTCCGTTTCAGAAGGCTTGGTCTGCAATTTTTGCAATAAAATAATAAAAAGCGAATATGTAACAGAATCAGGAAAAAAGTATCACCCTGATTGCTATGAAAGCAACGTTGCCCCCAAATGTAGCATATGCGGAAAAGCTTTAACTGGTGATTACTCAATTGACCTATACAACAACAAATATCATTCATATCATAACCGCGAACTCTCAAGGTGCGATAACTGCGGCCGCATTATTAGCGAAAGAACAACAAAAGGTGGTAAAAGCTATTCCGACGGCAGAAATATTTGTAATATCTGCTTTAAAGATGCTGTATTTGATAACTCACAGATTAACTCTCTTCTTTCAAAAGTAATTCTGAGCCTGAAAACTCTTGGACTTCAGATTAATTCAAAAGCCCTTACAATT
>JBLNEL010000410.1:0-3609 GCA_050262615.1 Bacillota bacterium | reverse complement strand
TCTTAAGTTTCATAAGCTGAATAAATAGATCATGCTCCGGCACAGCATCAGGTGAATGCATTGGACTCTTAAAGTAAAACGAGAGCCAGTCCTGAACACCTGACATTTTAGCCCGCTTGGCCAGATCAGTAAACAGTATAAGATCAAGAACTATTGGTGCAGCCAGTATTGAGTCCCGGCAGAGAAAATCAATTTTTAGCTGCATCGGATATCCCATCCATCCAAATATATCGATATTATCCCAGCCCTCTTTGTTATCGCCTCGTGGCGGATAATAATTGATCCTGACCTTATGATAAAAATTGCCGTATAGCTCTTTATAGAGCTCAGGTTGAAGGATTCCTTCCAGTACCGATAGTTTACTCTCCTCCTTTGTCTTAAACGATCCTGGGTCATCTAAGACCTCTCCATCACGATTTCCAAGTATATTGCTGGAAAACCATCCGTTTAACCCCAGCATCCTGGCCTTCAGCATCGGAGCAATTACTGTCTTGATCAGGGTCTGCCCTGTCTTAAAATCCTTCCCCCCTACCGGAACACCTTTTATCTTTGCAAATTCCATCATTGCAGGTGTGTCTACAGTGAGGTTTGGTGCACCGTTAATAAACGGAACACCTTCAGCTATTGCTGCATATGCATATAGCATGCTTGGAGCAACGCCCGGATGATTCTTCTTCATTCCTTCCTCAAACGTCTCAAGCTTACGGTGAACTCCGTTTACAGGAATATAAACCTCTGTACTTCCGCACCAGATCATCACAAGCCTGTCCAGATTATGAGCTTCCTTAAATGTGCGGATATCGTCCCTGAGCTGCTCCATAAGCTCAAATTTCGTCTTCCCTTTCTTAATCCATGTCCCATTCAGCCTTTTGCAGTATTTCTGATCAAATACTCCAGGCATCGACCGGATCGATTCAAGTTCATCTTTAACTTTCAGCAGGTCACTTTCCTCTAATACCCTTGCAGTCTTTGCTGATTCATAGCAGTTTTCATTCCTGATGTCCCAGCCTGAAAATATCATTTCATCAAGTTCTGCTAATGGAACAAAATCCTTTATTTTTGGAAACCTCTCCTTGCTGCGGCTCCCTAATCTGATTGTTCCCATCTGAGTCAGTGATCCAATGGGCTTTGCCTCTTTCTTCCTGATAGCCATTACACCTGCAAGAAAAGTCGTTGCAACTGCACCATTAATTCCTACAATTAAAACTCCGAGTTTACCCTCCGGTTTGGAAATCTGTGAGTCTCTCATTTTTCCCTCTTCTGATTTTCGTGTTTTGAGCTACTTACTTTTAATATAATTATTTTATCTACAAAGTAAATGCTAAGCGGACCCCTTGGAAACCTATTAATAAAACAAAGAATTGTTCACTTGAAATGCAGTCTTATATGTCTTGTTTATTAGATGAAATCATTTAATTTAATATTACCTTCACTATGTGTGTTCTAAAATTTTTCCTTTTAACATTCTTCAGAGAGGATTAATATGGCTGGACATGAAATCAAGCAGAATGAATGGATTTCATTCATAAATGATTTTAATAAAAAAAACCGCGATAAGCTGGTTGATATTGAGGTTACTGATGATAAAAAAAACAAGGTCGAGGAAAGAGTTGGACTGCCCCTAAAGGAAGTGGCCGTAAGCCTTACTGATAAAGAATACCCGATTATTTCTTTTATTGCTGGAGCCTCAAACGAAGCTAGCCATCACATTGGTCATGCTTCACACCTTGTTTATGAGGAAACCGATAACGGAAATCCAAAAGCTTTAAGGATCGAATCTTCAAAAGGCAGATCTGCTAAGATATCGTTTCAGAACACTCCTTAAACTTCATTGTCACTTTATTGAAAATAAAGCAGTAAATAGCAAAATAAAAACAGGAAAGACTCCTTAATAATAAGAAGCCTTTCCTGTTTTGTTTTAAATTCTTCCGCCTAACATTTCTCCTGAACCGTCTTCCCTGTCCCTTTCATCTTCATTATCAATCTCAGGATGCTTTATATCTTTGGTATTGGGCTCATCATCCGGCATTTTGTTATTCTTATCTTTTTGCTTCATCTGCTTCGAAGAACTCTTTTTTGAATCTTTCCCGGTGTTTTCGTTGTCGGTTCTATATTTATTCTCTTTATCCATTATAAGCCTTCCTTTCATGCTTTCTTCTGATTACTTCTTATTAATAAAGCTAATCTTTACTTGATAAGATTCAACAGAAAGAAATTTATCCATCAAATATGCCTCAGCAAACCGGTTTCAGAGGATTCTTTTTAATATGAGGAACATTTCTTACCAATAGTTTGTCGTTCGTTATTGGATTCAGAATTCGTCTCCCTCATCTTCGCTTTCCCCCTCACTGCTTCTTTGTTCACGTATTTTTTTTATGCTTATTTTAAGTTCAGGGTACCTTTCAGCACCGGACTTAATTATCGTCTCAATTGCTTCTTTTGAAGATGATACGAAATTGTGTGCCGGTTCATCCTCCCCTTCTACCCAGATAACCATATTTAATAAAACTGCTTTACGCATTGTTATCTCCTGCTGCAGCCAGCTGCAGGTTATCTATTGGCATCCACTTTCCGTTCTGCTCAACTTCAATGAGCATAATAGGATGGATCTCCCAGATCGTTCCTCTCGTCTTTCCAACTTGGTCAGGGTGCTCAGGATCCATCATCAGCCATCCGCTTATTCTTACTTTCTGCTGCGCTTTAACCAGTTTTCGAAGATTTTTAATATCCCAGGCCGTATGTCTTGCCCTCATCGAGGGAGATACTTCGGCTACTATTGAACCTCTCCTGTCATCTCCTGCATGTTTCGAAATCCATACATGATAATCTTTCATATCGTTGTCTGCACCATGACAGTTGCAGGACTCCGGCCCCATAAGCTTGACTCCCGCAATATAACAGACAACTGAAACCGGTATGCCTTCATAACGGGCTATTGCTTCTGCATCACGCCTTGACCAGTTCGACCGGTTACGCCGTTCAATTCCTTTTGGCCAGCCAAGTTTAACAATTGCATCAAAATCAACCGGTACATAATTCCCTTCGTCAATCCTGTTTTTAAGCTTGTTGAGTTCAGGATCACCGGCATCTCCCTCTGGTGGACAGCCGTTAAAGGTGGCCCACTTTGGTTTTGGTTTATCAGGCATATCTGGTAGTGAGGCTAAAGGTGCGTCATTTCTGATGTTGGTCGTATTTGACCTGCTTTGCCCTGTCTGATCCTTCGATTCAGACTTGGAACGCAGATAAAAGATCAGTATTACCGCCGCTATTATGACTACAAGAATTGTAAGTATGATAACGAACCAGGCAAACTTGTTTGCCCTGTTCTGGGAATAATTCCGATTGCTGTTCATAACTTATTATACCCTGTTTTCTTGTTATTTAATAAAATAATTTCTATTTCCCTAATTTTAAATAGCAGAAATCATGATGGGTTAATAAATGAAATATCGCAATATAAAGTAAAAATTGAATAGGAGTTAATTATCGCCCTGATTAAAATGAGGCTGGATTTAATTAGAATTGAAGTGATAAAATACATTAACAATAGATCAGCTGCTGGCTTGCTCTCTCTTTCTCAGTGGCTCAGTAATTGAAAATACTGATCAA
>JBLNEL010000409.1:0-5039 GCA_050262615.1 Bacillota bacterium | reverse complement strand
TTTCAATAATATTGACTTTATATCAAATAAAGGGGACTTCATGGTTCTGGCCAGTTCTTTCACCTGGAGTCTTTATTCTATGATAAATAAAAGAATTGCAATTGAATATTCACCTGTACTTACTACACTTTTTTTATTCGCTTTTATGGCTTTGCTAATCGCTCCTTTTACAATTAGTGCAGCATTTTTGAATTCATTATTGCATCTAAGTTTCCCGGTTTTTAATGCAGTATTTTTTTTAGGTGTCTTATGTTCAGGTGTTGCTTATGTCCTTTGGGCACAATCTTTAAAGGAAATGGAATCAGCAAAAGTAGGAGCGTTTCTTTATTTTGAACCTTTTGTGACAGTCTTTACAGCCTGGCTTTTTCTTAAAGAGATTATTACTCCTCTTACAATGTTAAGCGGAATAATTATAACTATTGGAGTAGTTTTTGTTAACACTAAATATTCTAAAGAAGCAGTCCAAAGCTAAGCTTGTAATAAAAAGGTGCTGTCTTAATAATCAGATGTTGTGAATATTTTGCAAAGCCTCCTGTATCATTCGTTCCACTTTACAGACTTTGCAATTTATTTTCACAAATTACAGACTTTTTTAGACAACTCCTTTTTTCTTGCATTTTACTAAACTATAAGCAGTCAATTGAAATAAAGATCATTAAACTGATGTACGTCTTTCATCATATGCAACTGGAACCTCTTTGGGTCTGCCGACATTCCCGCCTACAGCTGAAGCTACGGCTCCAAGTACAAGACCAATAAAAGCAAAAATTGAAGCTTTTGAGGCTGCTGACGCTGCCTGATCTCCGGTTACCCTGGCCTGCTCCTCTGCCTGTACTTTTACGGTATCAAATTTAGCTTTAGCCTGATTATATGTCGAAATCCAGTTGTCGACTATCTGTTCTGATTCAGCACGTGTCTTCCCCGTCCGTTTCATTATAACATTAACAGCTGCATCCCTGTCTGCCGCATTAGTAATTCCTTTTCCTTGGGCAAATAACCTGTCAATTAAATTGTCTGCTGTCTCACCGCTCCCCTGAGGATTAGAAGCCATACTCCCTACCTCATTACTAATATCCTCTCTGGAATTCTGAGCTTGACGTTTAATGTTCTCAGGTTGAAGTTCCGGTTTACCGGTTTCTCTAAGTATTTGTCTGGCTTCGTTTTTCAGATAAGTAAGATCAATGCCTCTTTCTTTCAACTGCTGATTTACTGCTCCTGCTACCTCAGGCGCTGCTGCCGATATGCCTTTACCCGCAAGTGACAATGTCTGCCCGACAACACTTCCTACACCGCTTATTACACTGCCAATAGCTGTGGTAAGTAAATAAAATGATATCAGAGTAAAGACGCTAAACGAAAGTAAACCATGAAGTACTCCATCAAATGACCTTGGCACACCAGCTAATCTTCCCGATGCCAAACCACCAGCAAACAAAGAAATCAACATACTTACCACCCACCATATCAAAGCCCCTGTTCCAAGCCCTGAAAATGGATTGCTTTCTGTCCTGGCATCAATACTTCCAAACCCTATCCCTAAACCCAAAAGACTTAGTAATAACTGAACTACCAATGCAATCAGAACTCCTGCAAATACAGCTCCCCAGGAAATCCTTTTCAAAACTCCTGCTCTGGGTTCATTTGTTACCCGTTCGGTATGAACAACTCCTTTTGGCTGGTCTTCATATCTGTTTCTGTTCTCATAATTATTCATTTCATCTGCCATAAGATCCTTCTCCCTTTATATTGATTTATGTTTCTATACTTAATGTATACCAAATTCTTAATTAGCTTCCAAGACGAAAGGAACAAATCGATGGGTGTTCAGGGTAAAAAAAAGGGTATAATTCCAAAATTATACCCTTTAAAAACATGATTTTGCAAATATTTATAAGTAAATCTCTTATACTCCGCTTATTGTCATCTCCTTTACTTTTAAAGAAGGACAATAAATAGAGCCGGTTTTTAAGGGATCGTTACCTATCATTTCTATGTTTTCAAGAATTTTGTACATATTTGATGCAATTGTAAACTCATTTACTGCATATGCGATTTTACCTTTTTCTATCCAGAACCCCTGAGCACCGCGTGAATAATCACCGGTCTGCAGTATCTCGCCAAAACCGGACAAAGAGGTTACAAGAACACCATTGTCAATTGATTTTATTAAGTCTGCAAGACTATACTGTCCGGATTCTAAATAAAAGTTACTGACACCACCGGCGTTTCCTGTTGTCTTTGTCTTTAATTTCTTTGCCGCATAAGTATCTAACAGGAAAGTTTTTAGTATTCCTTTATCAACAACAACTTTCCTTTTGCTCATCACACCTTCGGCATCAAAAGGACGTGATCCAAGCTGCCCCGGAATAAGAGGATCTTCAATTATCGTAATGTTATCACCTGCTATCTTCTGCCCTAGCTTGTCAGTAAGAAATGATTGCTTTGTATATATGTTAGATCCTGAAATTGCACTGACCAGAAAAGATAATAATGCACGGGATGTCGTATTCTCAAAAATTACCGGTACTACCTGGGTTTTGGGTTTTCTGGCACCACGCTTGTCAAGCGTACGTCTTGCTGCAGTTTCTGCCACTTTTTCTATGCTGTCTAAATTTTCAAATGACCGGCCTACACTATACCATCCTCCGGATTGTTTTCTTGCGCTATTTAAACCATCAACAGAATCAGATACAGCACAATTTGCACTCATTGAACAAACTGAATACCGGTAACCATCACAAAAGCCCCGGGAGTTTGCTAAGACTACATGACCGGAACTGCTGCCGACTGATGCTCCGTTTGGAATCAGTTCTTTATTCTGCTTTATGGTATGCGCTTCCAGATTTTTTGCCATTTCTATTCTCTTTTCCATTGAGAATTCAGCTTCAGCATTATCGAAAAGCTTAAGGTCTATGGCTGCTTTTCCCAATTCATCTGCTTCCGGCAGATCGTAAAATTCGTCTGCACCCATATATTTTACCATGTCCATGGCATCTTTTACAAGATTTTTTATAGCTTCGTTTGAAAAATCGTTACTGCTGACAGTAACTCTTTTTTTATCCTTACTTACAGTAAGTGAAAGTGATTTTGACCCAGCCTGTTCAAGACTTTCAATTTTCTGTTCACGAATAGATACTTCCCTGTTTGTATCAAAATCAATCCTTACGACAGCTGTTTCCCCGCCTTTACTCTTTACGAGTTCAACTACTTGAGTTGCAAGTTTTTTATGTTCTTCTAATAACATTTTGTTCTCCATTTTTAGCTTTTCATTCCACCGACAGTTATTTCTGAAACCTTAACAGTAGGAAGACCTACCCCAACTGGAACTGACTGCCCTTTACCGCAAGTCCACATTCCATCGGAGAATTTGAAGTCATTGCCAACCATTGTAACTTTTGTAAGTACATCCGGTCCATTTCCAATTAGTGTAAAGTTTTTTACCGGATGGGTTATTTTTCCATCTTCGATCATAAAGGCTAAGGTAGGATTGAAAACAAAATCGCCATTTGAAATATCAACCTGGCCCCCGCTAAAGGCTTTGCAATATATGCCCTTCTTAATTGATGAAATTATTTCTTCTGGAGAACTGGTCCCATTTTCAAGATATGTCACTGTCATCCTTGGAATGGGATAATATTTATATGACTCTCTGCGGCCGTTGCCCGATGGCTTTACCTTAAAGTAATTAGCACTTATCCTGTCATGCATATACCCCTTTAGTATTCCCTTCTCAATAAGAGTCGATTTATTGGAAGTTATAGCTTCGTCATCAAAATTTATGCTTCCCCGGTCATTAGTAATTGTTCCGCCATCATAAACTGTACATAACTCAGAGGCAACTTTCTGTCCAACCCTGCCAGAATATGCAGATGTTCCCTTCCTGTTAAAATCAGCCTCAAGCGGATGACCGATTGCTTCGTGCAGGAGTATACCTGAATCTCCCGGAGATAAGACTATTGGCATCGGTCCGGCTGGAGCATTCTTGGCCTGCAGTAACAGGAGCACCCTTTCAACTGCTTCCTGTGCAATTTGTGTATGCGATCTTACTTTCTTAAAATACTCCATTCCGATTCTTCCACCGCCTGAAACTCCGGTAGATTGCCTGTTGCTGCCTTCTTCAGCTACTACATTAACATTAAACCTGATTAATGGCTGATAATCTTCCATTAAAACATTTTCGCTGTTGGCAACAACAATAAACCTTTCTGAATCAACAAAACTTACATTCGCCTTAACTACCCTTTTATCAGTTTCGAAAGCTTTCGCTTCTGCTTCCTTTAAAAGCTTGATCTTATACTCAAGATCAGCCTCTTTTAATGGCATGCTGACTTCATAATAGTTTTTTACTGTCTGACGGCTGACATTAATGGCAACAGTCTTATTGCTCTCGTTTGCTATACTTGCTGCTGTCAGTGCAGCATTTTTCAGACTCTCGAAATTCATATCCTCAGAATATGCATATCCTGTCTGATCCCCCTTAAGAACACGTATACCGACACCGGCAGAGATGTTCCTTGAAGCACTTTTTATTATTCTGTCTTCAAGTCTGATGCTGTTGTTCAGTGAGTAATCAGCGAATACATCTGCATAATCGCCCCCTTTTGAAAGTGCAATTGCAAGCAGCTTGTCAATTGTCTGCTTATCTAAACCTGATAACTCTTTGAAAAAGTCAAATGCAGAGCTGCCGGCAGGCATACTCCCTGAGAATACCTTCGAAAAAGCCGGATTAATTAATGTTGCGCCTACAGCTAGCGTACCTGTAATTTTTAGGAAGTCCCTCCGGGATAGACCGGAATTGTTTTCTTTCATTAAAGCCTCCGTTAAAAGGAAATAAGTGCCATTTTTCAAAACACTAAGATATTTTTTCTGAGTAATTAATCAAAGTATTTTTAAAATAATTTGAAGCTTTGCGGGAAGCTGCTGTTCAGGAAGTTTAAAATAAAAAAGCAGCCTGTTTTCAAGGCTGCTTATTAAAATTTTCGGATAATATGGGTGTTTTATATCTGAATATTATCTTCTTCAGCAGGTGTAAGATCATA
>JBLNEL010000408.1:0-7677 GCA_050262615.1 Bacillota bacterium | reverse complement strand
GCTGAAGGCGAAAGCGGCGGCGGGGGCGGGGGCGTTCAGGTTATTCCTGTCGGTTATATTGAGGTAGGACAAAAGTCTTCAGAGTATATTCCAATTGGCGGGACCAGAAAAATTGCCGGTTTTTTAGCCGGAGGAATAGCTCTGGGATTTTTACTGGCAACAGTAATAAAAGAAAAGAAATGGCTAAAACAGGTTTTCCAATAATTGCCATGATAATATGGTTTTACCCCTGAATTTTTTTATAGAAAAAGGCATCTTCATTTACTGGGTACAAGAGATCTAACGCAGTAAAATGACATGCCTTTTTTCAACTCAGGCCTATCTGTTTTCTTTATTTTTATACTTATTAGTTAACTGGCTTATAGAGATTAAGTTCTTTATCTACAATAGGAGCCAATTGTTCTAATTTCCTAAGTAATTTCTCAAAATTCTTTGGAGTCAGTGACTGATAGCCATCTGAAAGGGCCTCATCCGGTCTGTTGTGAACTTCAATTATCAATCCGTCTGCGCCGCAGGCAACTGCTCCCATAGACATTGGAGGCACCTTATCCCAAATTCCTATTCCATGTGATGGGTCAACAAATATAGGCAAATGAGAATGCTTCTTAATTACAGGTACAGCATTTAAGTCCAGCGTATTTCTTGTATAAGTTTCAAAAGTTCTGATCCCGCGTTCACATAGAATTACGTTGAAATTTCCCTGAGAAACAATATATTCTGCACTCATTAGAAGATCCTCAATTGTTGCAGCAAGTCCCCGTTTTAAGAGTATAGCATTTTTCAATTGTCCTGCTTTTTCCAGCAGACTAAAGTTCTGCATATTTCTTGCACCGATTTGAATTATATCACTCACCTCTGCAACTGCATCCAGGGTTTCAGTGTCCTTAGCTTCAGTCACAATAAGCATTCCAAGTTCTTTTTTTATTTCAGCAAGATACTCCAGTCCTTTTTCTTTTAATCCCTGAAAGGCATAAGGACTGGTTCTGGGTTTATAAGCGCCTGCGCGGAAGAATTTAATACCCATTTCTCTTAGAGGTCCGGCAATATCAAATAACTGCTGTCTGCTTTCGATAGAACATGGTCCGGCAATAAGTGTCAGATTATTACCACCGATCTCACATTCATTTATATGGATTATAGAATCTTCACTTTTTACTTCTCTGCTCACAAGTTTATATTTTTTTGAAACCCTCAGTACTTCCTGTACCGAGTCCATAATCAGGAATTCTTCTTCGTCAAGCTGAGTTGTTGGTCCTGTTACACCTACAGCAAGCTTATCTGTACCATAAATTAAATAAGGCTTACAGCCCTTTACTGAGATCTTCTCTTTTACTCTATCTACATCCTTATCAGATGCATCGAGTTTCATTATAATTACCATTTTGTATCTTTCTCCTGAGTTGGTTGCAATTTTAGTGAATTAACTTCACTAATTCTAGCCCAAAAACTCTCAATAGCATTTGATTTTCACTATAATGAAAAAGCCCTTCTCAGTGTGAACTAAGAAGGGCTTTATATTTGTTAAATCTATGGCTCAGCTTTAATTCACAATTGTTCCGTGTTGGATATAAAATCGGCTAAATCCAAAAAAGGACCAATAAAAATTAAAGCAATATGAGTTTTTGTTTGTCTTCATAATTTAATATTTGAATATATTAAAAAAATAAATGATTTGTCAAGCAAAAATTCGTCTTTTATTGCTCTAAAATTCAATTTTTGACATTTAAGGTAAGGTTAAATTCGGGTAGTACTTTTAGAAGACGCAAAAAAATATTATTTTACAATTGTAATTTCAACAAAAAAAGATGAAAGTAAAGATGAGAGAAATGTTCAAATCCAAAATTCACCGTGCTACTGTAACGATGAGTGAGCTATACTATGAAGGCAGTATTACAATTGACAGAGATTTGCTCGAAGCTGCGGATATTTTGGAGTATGAGAAAGTACAGGTTGTTAATGTTAACAATGGTGCCAGGTTTGAGACTTATACATTGATTGGGGAGCCGGGGAGCGGTATTATATGTCTTAATGGTCCGGCTGCCAGACTTGGGGCAGTGGGAGATGAGGTAATAATAATTACTTATGCCAGGTTGGCTGAGGAAGAAGCCAGGAGGCATAAACCTAAAATTGTCCTGGTTGATAAAGAAAATAAGGTAAAGAAAATAAGCTCTGAACCGGTGGCCGTCTGATCTGTTTTGATCCGGGAAAATCAAAAAAATGACAAAAATCCGGATTTTAGTGAATCTTTTTAATTTTTTGATTGTAAAAGTATTAAGAACCCTACTGAATTGCTTTTTTGGGGAAAATTAATTAACATGCCTTAGAAATTTGAAGGTGTAATGATGAAAAAGATTCTGTTTCTTTTTATTATAATGTCGACTTTGTCGTTTGCTCAGTTTAGAGACCAATTAGACAATAAGTCGAGTCTGCATGATGGTATGATCAGCAATAATACTCCCAGTGTAGTTCTTGGATTTTTTAATCCGAATAATTTTAAGATGCATCATTCATATAACCTTTCCTATTCTGCTTTTGGCGGCAATGGTTTGGCGATGGGTGTATATACGAATTCAATGGTTTACAAATTTAACGATAAGCTGAACATTCAGGTTGATGCTAGTCTTGTCCATACACCTTATAGCACCTTTAACCGTTCGGTTCAGGATCAGATAAATGGTCTTTATTTAAGTAAAGCAGAGTTAAACTATCGCCCGAGCGATAACTTTATGATAAATATTCAATATAACCATAGTCCGTTCGGTTATTATTCACCTTACAGCTATTGGGGTAATTATGGAATGTTTAATCAGAGCAGCTTTAATAATGAATGGTTATATGGAAAATAATTTTTCTACATTTTGATATTTTATATAACCGGGTAAATTTTGCCCGGTTATTTTTTTGTAAAAATCTTAAATCCCGGCAATGCTAAATAATAAAACAGAGAAGAAAAAACCTGCCTCAGCTGCAGATGTCAAAGTAAATACAAAAAATGTATTTCTGAATGTAGTAATCTTTCTGCTTGGAGCACTAATTCTTTATATGGCTTATGCCATTGTCATTAAACTTGTGCACAGGGGACCCGAACAGGAAACCGCAGGACAAGCGCAAATCCCCTCGAACATTATTCAGGTTGAAGTCTTAAACGGCTGCGGTGTTGGTGGTGTGGGCGACAGATTTACAGACTTTCTTAGAAGTAATAAGATAGATGTTGTAAATGTAAGTAATTATTCCTCTTTTGATATTGACAGGACAATGGTAATCGATCGTACCGGAAACCTTGCTAATGCAAAAAAAATTGCTGCAATGTTAGGTATCAAAGATGAAAATGTGATTCAGCAGATCAATAATGATTACTTTTTAGATGTATCTTTAGTAATAGGAAAAGATTATAATCAATTAAAACCATTAAAGTAAGGAAGTGTTTTGGAACCAATAGAGTTTGCATATAAGATTACAGACCTAATTTTCAACAAGAAAGGGTCTGATGTAAAGATACTTGACCTAAGAAAACTCACATCGATTGCTGATTATTTTGTGATCTGCTCTGCAGATTCTGATACTCAGGTAAAAGCTATAGCGGATGAAGTGGATAAAGAACTTAGTAAGGCAGGTATAAAATGTTATCACAAGGAAGGACTTACTGCTCTTAACTGGGTACTGCTTGATTACTTTGATGTAATAGTGCACATCTTTAAAAAGGAAGCCCGCTCTTATTATAACCTTGAGAAACTTTGGGGCGATGCTCCTTCAATAGTTGTTGAAGACAAACCGGTCAATAAATAACGACAAATCATTACTTTTAATTTTCAGAGTAAAATAATTTCCGGAGAAATTATAGTTGAAACAATATCTTATTGAATTATTCGAACGTACCTCAGATAAACTGGAATACTTAAAAAACATAAAACCGGTCTTTAATGTCCCAAACAATGCTGAACATGGGGACCTTTCAACTAATGCAGCCATGCTGCTTACCAAACAGCTTAAGCGAAATCCGAGGGAGATTGCCAAGGAAATAATTGAAAATATTACTGTTGATCCGAATGTTTTATCAAAAATTGAAATAGCCGGCCCTGGATTTATTAATTTCTACTTTAATCCTGCTTATCTTACCGGTATAGTAAATCAGGTTCTGAAAGAAAAAGACAGATTTGGCAGATCGGAGAAATATAAAGGTAAAAGAGCAATTGTCGAGTTCGTATCAGCTAATCCCACAGGTCCACTGACAGTCGGGCACGGCAGGAATGCAGTGTATGGTGATACAGTTGCTAATATGCTTGAATGGATTGGTTATACAGTTAACAGGGAATATTACTTTAATAATGCCGGCCGACAGATGAGAGTGCTTGGTCAGTCGGTAAAGTACCGCTATCTTGAGCTTCTTGGAGAGAAAATTGAATTTCCTGAAGATCATTATCAGGGTGATTATATAAAGGATATTGCTCAGAAACTTATTGATGAGTATGGTAAAAGTCTGGTTGAAGAGCCGGGAGATGGTATTTTTAAGTCTACTGCAGAGCGTGAGATTTTTAAGGATATTGAAAATACACTTTCCAGAATTAAAATAAGATTTAAGACCTATTTTAATGAAAACAGTCTCTATGAAGATGGAAAAATAAAGCAATTGCTTGAGACATTTAAGGAAAAGAATCTTTCTTACGAAAAGGATAATGCTGTCTGGCTTAAGTTAACAGAGCTTGGCAATGAACAGGATAAAGTTATTGTAAAATCTACAGGAGAGCCCACTTACAGGCTTCCTGATATAGCTTATCACAGGACAAAATTCGAAAGAGGATATGATCTTATTGTAGATATATTTGGATCGGACCACAATGCGACATATCCTGACGTATTAGCGGGATTAAAAGCCCTGGGATATGATGTTGAAAAGATTAAGGTTCTTATTCATCAGTTTGTGACAATTATGGATAAGGGCGAGGTCGTAAAAATGTCCACAAGAAAAGCTAATTTTATTACTTTGGATGAACTTATTGATGAAGTTGGCAGTGATGTTGTAAGATATTTCTTCAACATGAGAAGTATAGCTAGTCATTTGAACTTTGACCTTGAACTTGCAAAAACACAGTCTGATGAAAACCCTGTGTTTTACCTGCAGTATGCACATGCAAGAATTTCATCTATCCTAAAGATGACAAAAGAAAATGGACTTGAATGTTCAACCACAGATCTTGAGCTTTTAACCTCTACGGAAGAACAGAACCTTCTGAAGAAAATGCATGAATTCCCTGAGGAAATGCTGTATTGTGCGGAGAATTTTGAATCACATAGTATAGCCGCATATTTAGAAGAACTTGCAGCATTATTCCATAGATTTTATACTCAGTGCAGAATAATCGGTACTGAGAAAAAACTAGCTGAGGCAAGAATTGCGCTTGCAATTGCAGTACAGTCAATCATTAAAAACGGACTTACTATACTCGGCCTTGCAGCTCCCGATAGAATGTAATAATAGTTTCAACTGAATTTCAGCTTAATGCCATGTAATCAAATTACATGGCATTTTTTTTGCAGCCTTCCCAAATTTATCCATTGCAAATCAACTCCTGATTTTTAAATATACTATTGTGCATAAACAATTAAGGGAGAAGGATGAAAGTAAATGAAATAAAGGAAAATATAGTAGGGCATAAAGTGATGCTCATTGAAGTGGATGATTTTCCAGGTTATAACGGAATGATTGGAACAGTATTAGAAGATGAAAAGAGAGGCTATATATTTAACCCAATAATCCGGCAAATGCGGAACCGGGGAAAGTCATTCAATCCAATTCCTCTTAAACCCTCAGATATGATAGAGCCTCTGGACTGGTAAAATTTCAAATAGTTTATGTACCCGGGCGGTACAAAAGTTCGAGATAAGATAATTTAATAGAAACGGCATCCTTAAAAAGATGCCGTTTCTATTATCCTTTGTACACAATATCTTACAAGCTGCAAGTATTTATTGCGCATGCCTTATTCTGAAAAGTACATAAGGCGCAAAGAAAATCCAAAGGGGAGCAAATAACCAAACCCTTCCGGCAAGTAGGTTATATTCATGAAAGAGCTTGTTCCATGAATTGCCTGATAATCTTCCAACTCCGAATTCAAAAACAAGTGTCATTACCACCCAGATAATTCCAATTGTCCAGGCCTGAGCTTGTGAATCAATCGGCCAATAAGAGCCAAGTATCCAAAAGTAAATAGTAAACAAAACCAGCAAAACAGCAGTTGCTATCTGATGGGCTAGCAGTTCGCCAGTATATTGCTTGTAGAGCAACTCACGGATGGTTCCATTTATTATAGCCAATATCATCATACCAAACCAGGCAATTCCATATTTCAGCAGCATATTACCTCGAAATTTGTAATTCTTACTACAAACTTAATCAAACTAAAATAGAGAGTCACTTACTATTTGATAAGTTTTGCAATTCTGTTAAGCCGTACTGATCCGAGCAGATCAAAAAGTTGTGAAAAAGAGAAAGAGGGATCCCACGACCAGTAAACGATTTCAGCCCGGCCGGCTATTTTATCTCTTGGTACAAAGCCCCAGTAACGGCTATCGGAGCTATTATCCCGGTTGTCACCCATCATAAAATAGTAGTCTTTCTTCAATTTATATGAACTGACTGGTTTTCCGTCAATGATAACCTGTTTTCCTTCAAGTTTTACAACTCTTCTGCCATATTCACGATCAATAATTGTCCTCCATTGTTTAATACTATCTGAATTAAGAACAATTATATCTCCTTTTTTTGGTACTACCAGAGGCCCATAGTTATCCCTGTTCCAGAGAGCACCGTTTGGGAAGATATCACTTTCTACATAGCCAGAAGGTCTTATTTCCGGGTCTTCATATTTAATGTGGGGAGGACGGAAAAATGCTCTGCCGTTAGTATAAAGCACTTTGTTTATTATTTTAATAGTATCACCCGGAAGTCCTACACAACGTTTTACGTAGGTCCACAAGACATCAGGCTTAAGATCATTTTTTTCTCCGGGCCAGTCAAAAACTACGACATCGTATGGTTTTGGTTCTCTGAAAGAGGGAAGACTGAAATAAGGCAGTGATATATCTGTAAATGGGATACTTCTTGGAGTTGTTGATCCATAAATAGCTTTGTTTACTAATACAAAATCTCCAACCAATATAGTGCTATCCATTGATCCAGTTGGCACCCGAGATGACTCAAGTAAAAACGTTTTAATTATCAGAGCCCCAATAAAAGCAAACAAAAGAGTCTCAGCAAAATTGCGGATTTTCCCTTTTTGTGAAGTTTTTCTTCTTGATCCTTTTTCAGATTTTAGGTCAGCGGTCATTTCAGAAGACTCCATAATAATGGTTAGTAATTTTACAGAGATTATTAATTAATTGTTCCTAATGATAATTTCGTTCAGTTTTTTTCTGTAAAGCATTATTATATGAAGCAAGTTAACAGGGCTTTTATTAATTTTAATTTCTATAAGCCGGACTATATATATTTTCTGAAGAACTATTCTTATGAAAGCAGGAAAGATTTTCTAATCTAAACAATAGGTTATTTATGCGATTTGGTTATATCCCTTTTGCTTCGGAATTCATTAAAGATGACGCCGGACTCTTAAGCATTATAAGTGATTATATAAATTTATTAAATAGTATTGAAGGCAGCAGGTTCAGTGCTGAAGATAT
>JBLNEL010000407.1:0-8267 GCA_050262615.1 Bacillota bacterium | reverse complement strand
AATGATGGTCTGACAGCTCCTAAGCATCCAGTATTCGGAGCTTTTTATGTACAGGATAAAATTGAATTTCCGGATCTTGTAATCAATGCCGGTCTGAGATTAGATTACATAAATATAGACGGTGAAGTTTTCAAGAATCCACAGGATATTCAGTTTACAAGTGACAATCAGCTTGATCCGAAGGGATTATTAAAAGTTGATCCATTTTTACAAGTCAGTCCAAGATTAGGGTTTTCATTCCCAGTTACAGACAGAACTGTATTTTTTGCACAGTATGGAAAGTTTATTCAGCAGACGCGTTTAAGAGACGTTTATGAAGGCTATAATCTTGTAGCTGATCAGATCCACGGCGGATATGCTGAAGGTAATCCAGTTGGATTCGGGTTAAAACCTGAAAGGACCACACAGTATGAACTTGGTTTCAAACAGCAGATCGGCGAGCTTTTTGCCTTCAGCGTTTCAGGGTTCTACAAAGATATAAAAGATCAGATCCAGATGCGCCAGATCTATGGTTTGCCGAACACAAGCACACCTGCATACTATGCCTACGTCAATGGCGATTTTGCTACGACAAAAGGTGTTGAACTTAAGCTTGATTTAAGAAGGACCGAGAGGGTTTCTGCATCTGTTAACTATACATTCTCAGATGCACAGGGAACAGGTTCAAATGCCGGTTCATCATTTTATATGATCTGGCAGACACCGACAGCGACTCCATACACACCTCAGCAGATCGCTCCGCTTGATTTCAATCAGGCGCATCGCGGTTTTGTTAATGTTGATTACCGTTTTGACAATGAAGATGGTCCGGAATTCTTAGGCATGAGGCCGTTAGAGAATTTTGGTATAAACATGCTGTTCTCATTTAACAGTGGTTTTAATTTCACAAGGTGGACAGGATTCGGAAACACACGTGTTCCAATTGAGCCGTTGAATTCATCAACAACGCCGTGGACATATCAGCTTGATGCAAGAGTTGATAAGAGCTTTAATATTGGTCCATTAGGATTCAATGTATATTTATGGGTAACAAACCTGCTTAATACAAAGAATGTTGTTAATGTTTATAACGTAACTGGTGATCCTTATAACGATGGATATTTAAATGATGCACAAGGTAAGGCAATGATAGAAGGTTACAGAAGATACGGTGCAGATAAGGCTCAATTATATCAGGATTTATACAAGGCTTTGAATTATACACCTGGCAATTTTGGAACACCGCGCCAGATCAGAGTCGGTATTAAACTTAGCTATTAATAATCCTGGTAAGAAAAAAAATTATGGAGAAGAAAATGAATAAAAAGGCATGGAGTTTATTACTGCTTCTGACAGTATTCTCTGCTTATTACTCTGTAAGCAATGCTAAAGAAAAAGAAACTGAAAAAGGAAAGCAGTTAAATAAAACTACTACTAATGATTATTACACATACATCGACATCAATCAGATCCTGATGTATGTAGCAAATAACGGTGATGGAAGTCATGATCCACGAACAAACAATGGAGGTTTCTACTGGCCAGGTGGTCTGAATGCCACAAAAACCGCAATTTTCCAGGATGGACTTATCTGGGGAGGAAAAGTTGGGCGTGAGATCAGAGTAAACGGGAACACACATCGACAGGGACTTCAGGCAGGAAAGATATTAGCAGATGGAAGAGCAGATGATCCTTCACTAGCCAAATACCGTGTATACAAGATTAGAAAGGATTGGGCTTTACTGCCTCCCGGGTCAGAAAGAGACAAATACGAAAAGGATTACAATGAGTGGCCAGTTGAAGACGGTGCACCATGGGTTGATGTAAACGGTGATGGTATTTATACACCCGGAGTAGACCAGCCAGAATTTATGGGAGATGAAGTTCTCTGGTATGTAGCAAACGATCTGGATGCAGGCCGTTCAACACGTACATACGGTGCACAGCCAATCGGAATTGAAGAGCAGTGTACAATATTTGCTTTCAAGCGTACAGGCGATCTTGGTGATATAGTATTTAAGAAATACAAACTTATCAATAAAGGTCAGAATACGATCAGGGATATGTATGTTGGTTACTGGTCAGATGTTGATCTTGGTTCCGCCGATGATGATTACACAGGCTGCGATACGGTATTAAGTTTAGGATATACATACAATGGAAAGAATACAGATAAGATCTATGGTGATGCTCCACCGGCAGTAGGTTACGACTTTTTCCAGGGTCCGATTGTAAAAGGATTTGCAAGTGATAGTGCAAAGTTCGATGGCAAATGGAGAAAAGGATACAAGAATCTTCCAATGACAGCATTTACCTATTACATAAACGGTGATCCGGCATATGCTGATCCTGATCAGGGGTCAGCCACTGGTTCAATACAGTTTTACAATTATCTGCAGGGTTATATTGGCTTGACAGGTAATCCTTTTATTGATCCAAATACAGCACTGCCATCAAAGTTCGTATTATCAGGTGATCCTGTAAGCGGGAAAGGGTGGTATGAAGGAAAAGGATTCCCAGGCGGGCAGGATCCAGGAGACAGAAGGCAGCTTATGTGTTCAGGTCCATTTACAATGGCACCGGGTGACACACAGGAAGTTGTAGTTGGCTGTATAATTGCAAGGGGGACCAGCAATATTAACAGTGTTGCCGAGCTAAAGAGAAAAGACAATGCAGCGCAGATCGCATATAATCTTGATTTCAGTCTGACACCAGCTCCTGAATCTCCAAAGCTTCATTTACAGCCGCAGGATCAGGCAGTAATGCTCTGGTGGGAAAACAATTCAGAAAAGTATGATGAACGTGATCCTCTTATTGGTGATCATGTAACACTGAATCTGAATGGTAAAGATTCAATTATTACAATTGATACAAAGAACTATAAGTTTGAAGGCTACAGGGTATGGCAGTACAAAGATGCTGCAGGAACTGATCCAAAGCTTATAGCCACATATGATTTAAAGAATGAAATAAAAGACGTTTATAACTTTACATATAATTATGCAAAGATAAACGGTCAGATCCATCCTGAAGTATTACTTTCAGCTCCGAATGATGGAATACGCAGGTATCTGAACATCAGTCAGAATTACTATACAAATGGACCGCTTTATAACGGTACTCCATATTATTATGGAATTACTGCCTATGGTGTTTCAAAGTTCAGTGATCCGCCGTTTTTAGAAAGCACCCCACAGATCATGGAAGTAAAACCAACAACACTGAAGGTTGATTATACTTCAACATATAACAGTGGTAATCTTATTAGTGCGCATCAGGTTCAGGGTTATTCAGATGGTTTGATCAAGTTCAAAGTAATTGATCCAACCAGTTTAACCGGGGACAAGTATCATGTAATAATTAAGACAACAGCAACTGATACTACATATTCATTAGTAAATGTAACCAAGAGTGATACATTACTTAAAAATATCAATGTCAGAGAGAATCCAGCTGATTCGCTTGCGAAGCCTGTAATAGAAGGTTTCCAGGTTTACGTATACAATGCCGGATTAGACAGTCTTACATCAAATCAGACTACAAAATACAGAGTAAAAGGAATTTTTGAAGTAAAAGGTCCTAATGGAGCTGAGCTCAGCAATCCAATTGAATTAAGACGCAGTCTGAACTCGACAAAAAAATGGAAAGTAGTTGAAAAAGGTCAGTACAAGAGACTTAATTTCCAGAGAGATCCTAAGACAGAAGGATTAGGCTACAATGATTATGAGATCAGGTTCTCAGGAACTTCGAACTACTTTTTAACAGGTTATACAAGCGGAATTGGTGATGCTTTCTACATAAAAGCCACAGATCCAAAAGCGCAGAGTACGCTTCCATTCCAGGTATTTGATCTTGGACGGAACAGGGGAGCAAATGCGCAGGAACAAAGGCTTGCTATAAAAGTAATTGACAATGATCCAAAGGATACAGCAAGAGCAATAAAAGACGGAAAATGGACACAGCTTCCAAGCGGTGATTGGGAAGAGCTTTTTGCTTTCAAAACTCCTTTCAGTCCTGATACAGCATTTTCAGGTGCAGTTACATTAACTGATATGAAGTTTGGCGGTTTTGCTTTCAGCGGTGATCAGCCAGAAGCCGGAACGGTAATCAGAATTTCAACATTCAAACCGTTTGCTAATGGTGATGTATATGAAGCAGAAATGACCTCTCCAAATTACAATGATAAGCAGGCAGCCAAGGATAAATTGGCCGAGATAAGTGTATATCCGAATCCATATTTCGGATCAAATGCGCTTGAAAGAGATAAATATCAGAGATTCGTCAGATTTACAAATTTACCAAAAGAAGTATCCCTGAGGATCTTCTCACTGTCCGGTATTTTTATAAAGAAGATTGACAAAACTGATGTAAGTCCATGGTTAGATTGGGATTTAAGAAATCAGGATGGTTTACCTGTCAGCAGCGGTATGTATATAGCATATCTGGATATGCCGGGTATAGGTACGAAAGTACTTAAGATAGCAATTATCCAGGAAACACAATACATAGACAGGTTATAGTAATTGGAGGGAGTTTATCCCTCTGATTTAAACTGATAAAATATAAAGGAGTTTTTAAGATGTTTAAGAAAAATACCCTGATAATATTTATGACCCTGCTGATGTGTATAACTTCTATAAATTTATACGCCGGCGGGGACAGAAGAAACGGAACAGGAGGCGCACAGGAGCTCCTGATTCCTGTAGGTGCCCGTGGGTTGGCACTTAGCGGTTCGAATATAGCTGGGCTAGAAGGAATTGAATCCTTGTATTATAATCCGGCAGGTTTAGGTGTCAGTAAGAAAAGTGCTGAAGCGATGTTTTCTCAGTTAAACTATATCGCCGATATTGGTGTATCATATGCAGCAGTCTCGATGAATTTTGAAGGCTTTGGATCTTTAGGCTTCAACTTCAAGACTATTAACTTTGGTGATATTCCAATTACGACTGTTGAAAACCCGCAGGGTACCGGGTCTACATTTTCACCTAAATTCTTTACAGCAGGTTTGACCTATTCAAATGCTCTTACAGACAGGATTCGTGTTGGTGTTACAGTTAACTTGATAACTGAAAAAATTGTAACAACCAGTGCAAGCGGAATGGCTTTTACAGCAGGAGTTCAATATAATGGAATAGCTGGTGTTGAAGGTCTGAAGATGGGTGTTGTTCTGAAGAATATTGGTCCTCAGATGAAGTATGACGGAGCTGATCTTTTAAGATATGCTTCGGACAATGCAGCATTAAGAGGGCAGCAGTACTACAAATTAGATGCTGCAAGCTTTGAACTTCCAAGCCAGCTTGAACTTGGTCTTGCTTACGAGAGGACATTTACAGAAGACTTTAAAGGACTTCTTGCGACCTCATTTGAAAACAATAACTTTTCAAATGATGAATATAAATTAGGCGGCGAATTAAATTACAAGAATACATTCTTTGTAAGGGGCGGTTATGTTTATACAAAAGAAGGTGCTGATAATGTCGATCAGAAAATATTCGGAGCTACATACGGTGCTGGTGTAAATATCAGCAGCGGAGTGGATATAACAGTTGATTATGCATACAGAGAAGCTACATACTTTAATGCAAATCATATGTTTTCAATCAAATTAGGCTTCTAATATAAGTTAGTACTATATTCCGAAAGTCCTCTGATGTATAATCAGAGGACTTTTTTATTATATGCCCATCTATTATATTTACCCGGTCATTTTGCACTAAAAGACAATTTTCATACAAAAAACTATTACCATGAAGAAAACACTATTATTTCTGCTGTTGCTATCCACAATGAGTATTGCACAGAAAAAATTTCAGGTTGACCTTGACTATGCAAGATTTAATTTTGATGACAATTCAGGTTATCTTGAAGTTTATTACTCTTTCCACCAGGGAGAACTTCTTCCTGTCAAAATATCTGAAAAACCAATTGTAAAAGGGATCATTCAGCTTACAATAAAAGAAACTGCATCTGAAAAGACGATCATTGATAAATCCTGGCAAATAAACAATAATATAAATGCTCAGGATACAGTAAACAGGGATCTAAATGGTGTTATCAGCATGCAGTTACCCATAGGCAGTTATATCTGTCATATAAAGGCAGAGGATGGATATGATACTTCAAGGTTTGACACCACAACCTTCAGGGTTGATATTTCGAAATTACCAGAAGACAGATTTTCAATAAGTGACATTGAACTAGCCGGAAGTATAAACAAGACTGATAAGGCAAATGATTCTTTCTTTATAAAAAATAATTACGAAGTGATACCAAATCCCACGCTTGTATTTGGAGAGAGTGTTCCGGTTTTATTTTTCTATTCAGAGTTTTACAATTTGCATAAAGCATCGCAATCCGGAAATCTAAGAGTAGAATATGTACTGCAGAACTCATTTGATAAGGAAGTTTTCCGGAAAATGAAGACAATTCCTGCTATTAACAATTCGATAGTAGACGTTGGTGCAATAAATGTAAACAAATTTCCTTCAGGGAGTTACAATCTGGTTATTGCGCTAGCCGATTCATTAAGAAACATAAAGATCTCATCGTCAAAAAAGTTATATCTGATAAATCCGGCTGTTGTGGATACGACACCTGTGATGCAGATAAACGATGAATTTCTTGCCTCTGAATTCGGGGCCATGTCAGACGAGGAATTAAACCTTGCATATTCACGCAGCCGATATATAGCAACGGCAAAAGAGTCAGAGGACTGGAAAAGGCTTAGCACTGAATCAGGGAAAAAGCAATTTCTGGTTAACTTCTGGAAGAGCAGAAAGTCACCTTCTGATCCTGAAAAGCAGCTTACCTGGGATGAATATCTTAAAAGGGTAGAAGCTGCAAACCAGAAATTCAAAGGATACCAGGGGCAGGGCTGGAAGTCTGACCGGGGGCGTGTATTTATAATGTATGGTGAGCCGGGTGAAATTGAGAGGTTTCCGCAGCAGTCTGATACGAAGGCATATGAGATCTGGCATTATTATGATATTGAAGGGGGTGTAATTTTTGTTTTTGCTGACCTTCAGGGATTCGGAGGATATACGCTCATCAATTCGACCAAACGTGGTGAACTTAAAGACGATAATTGGCAAAGGCAGATAAAGACATATTAAACTTAGCAATAGTAAAATTAGCAATAGTAAAATAGAAAATCAGCTTATAAGCTTTACCGGCAAGAACAGAATGTCAGGTATGCTTTTTATTATAATTTCAAGAATTTTTTAAAGCAGTAATGATGAAAAAAGCGACAAACACCCAAAAGGAAAAAAACATAGATAGTAATATTCAGAATTCAAATATAAATAATCCGTCTGTTATTAATACCAATAGTTTTTGGGGCAGGTTTCTGGAAAAAAATGAGATTAAGAACATATTGTTTATTATTGCCATAGGGCTTATTCTTAGGATAGTCTTTATTGCTGAAACTGCGGGCATACCCTTTTTCAGGCACTTAGTTTCAGATTCAAAAATATATAATGACTGGGCATTAGGAATTGCAGGGAAGGGGAATTGGAATAGTCCGGGGTCTTTTTTTATGGCTCCATTCTACCCATATTTTATGGGTATAATATATATGATCTTTGGCGAATCAATTACACTTGTAAGAGTTCTGCAGGCTTTAATTAGTACAGCTAACATATTCATTATTTATCTGACAGGCAGAAGGCTTATTAATAAAAATGCGGGGTACATAGCAGCCAGTATAGCCGCATTATATAAATTATATATTTTCTACAGCGGGATAATTTTATCAGAGACTCTTCAGACATTTGCAGTATCACTTTTAGTTTTATTATTAGTTACAGCTTCAGCTGATCTAAAAGATAATAAAAAACATATAAGCAAGTGGATCTGGGCAGGTGTTCTTTTAGGGGTAAGTGCGATTTTCAGGGCTAATATTCTATTATTTTTGCCATTTATAGCAATCTGGTTTTTAATAATCATTAAAGAAAATCCACATATAAAAAATTATGCATATAAAGCCCTTTTATTTTTCCTTTTAGGTACTTTGATCCCTATTCTGCCGGTAACCCTAAAGAATTTAGTTTCAGGAAAGGAATTTGTACTTTTAACTTCAAACGGGGGGATCAATTTTTATTTAGGGAATAATCCTGATTCTCCGGGAGTTTTTCAGACGCCAGAAGAGTTTGATTTTTCCAGTGATCTTTCAGGCCAGAAGTATGCTGAAAAGATCACAGGCAGAAAACTTACACCCGCAGAAGCCTCTTCATTCTGGTACAAAAGGGGGACCGATTATATCTCACAGGATCCGGGCGGTGCGTTTCTAT
>JBLNEL010000406.1:0-22977 GCA_050262615.1 Bacillota bacterium | reverse complement strand
ATTTTATCGGGTGATTTTATGAGTTGATCTTAAGTATGACTAAATATTAACTGACGGGTATTGACGAGAACAGCTATATATCTTAATTACGGAAAGCTGAAAACCGGTTCTGTTTTTATTTTGAATATCTCTTTTATGGTGCACCCATCCCTGCAGTCTGAGATATATTTAGTTCTTATTCTCATCTTTTCAGATGCCTGCCGCAAATAAACCTTTTATATTTTTCCGAAATATAACTAATTTCGTGTGTGTTGAAATCCTGATCAATAGTTTATGTCCTGAAAATTGTTTTTATATAGCATCTGACTTAACTAACGGAGTAAATCTCAAAATGGGCCTCAGAACATTACACATGCCATTTGCAGGCATTCTAAAGCCAGGAATAAAATATATGCTGATCCTTCTTGCTGTCTTTTTTATCCTTTTTGTCCTACTTGCTGGGCTCGCCTTAATTTACAGTCCCGGAACACTTAAGCCTTATTCTGATAAAGATGGGAAATATCTTTCAGGAAGTATTTCGGAAAAAGCATTTGTAAATATTGGAGGTGTAAGGCAGGGGATGTTTATTAAAGGAAAGAACATAGATAACCCTGTGCTGCTTTATGTTCATGGCGGACCGGCTTTCCCGAACTACTTTTTAATTGATAAGTTCAACCCTGGTCTTGAAGATTACTTTACAGTGTGCTATTGGGAACAGCGCGGAGGCGGACTTTCATACAGTTCAGATGTTAGTTTGGAAAGTATGACGTTTGAACAGCTTACCTCAGATGCAATTGAAGTAACTGATTACCTAAGAAAGCGATTCAAAAAAGATAAAATATTTATTATGGCCCATTCCGGCGGCACCCCAATAGCTCTTACGGCAGCATCAAAAGCTCCGCAGCTATATTCTGCTTACATCGCAATGGCGCAAATTACACGTCAGGCGGAGTCGGAAAAAATAGCATATAAATATATTATGCAGCAATACTCATTATCCGGAAATAAGAAAGCCCTTGAAGAGTTAAAAAAATATCCAGTCCTGGAATCCTCAAGTTACATTGCTCCATTTTATAAATCACTGATCAGGGATGAGTCAATGCATGAGCTGGGGATAGGGACGATGCATAATATGAGATCTGTGTTTTTTGATATATTCATACCCGTATGGACGTGCAAAGCTTATACATTGACTGAAAAAATAAATATTTGGGTTTCAAAGTTTTCGTTTTTAAAAAAGACCAGATTGATTGAACAATTGCTTGAAACTGATTTTTCAGCCAAAGTTACTAAGCTGGAAATTCCTGTCTACTTCCTCAGCGGCAAATATGATTTAACAGTAAATATAGATTTATCGAAAGAATATCTTCAGAAGCTGCAGGCGCCTGTAAAGGGGTTTTACACGTTTAAGAATTCTGCTCATAGTCCATTATATGAAGAGCCTGAAAAAGTTAGAAATATTTTGATAAACGATGTATTGAATCTGAAGGCTGAGCTGTCAGACACAAAAGCTTCACAGGATTAAAATATCAATTTTAAATATTTTTCATTTTCATATAAGCTCTAAATATACCTGTCAGTTTTTCTGCTGTCTGAATCGTATATTATTTATCCTTCAGCTTACTTGTTCAATATAATGGCAGTTCAGGATGGTTATTTCATCCTGTGCACATGATGATCATAAAAAACTGTCAGCATCTATGTGATATGACACACATTGTATTGTCCCTGTTATTTCAATAATCTAAAGTATTTGTTAAAATAATGAAGAGTCCGGATAATAATTACTTTAAAAATATTTTTCTGAGCGACTGGTAGTACTTAGTTTAATGTTTGTTTAATTTTAGACACATATGAATGTGAGGGCTTATGAAATATCAGCTTCATTTTAAGGAAGACTTTCCGCGCAGGGCATTATTTTTTTTATGTGAGGTTCAGTTTTTATTAGTCATTATTTATTCTGTCTTATGGATCACTGGGCACCATTCACACCTTTTTAGCCTTGACGGCGAGGCAAATATACCTGCATGGTTTTCATCTCTGCAGCTGGCATTGGTTGGATTTGTTTTGTTAGCTCAAAATATGAATTATGATACAATGAGCAGACTTACACAAAAATTTATCCGGTTTTCAGGTTTTGGTTTTCTATTGCTTTCTGCTGATGAGGCAGGCGGTATTCATGAAGCAATTGGTACATTTTTCAGGATGACAGGTATCAGATCAAATGACGAGTCGAAAGTCGGAATCTGGGTCTTTTTATATCTCTTTACTGGTATCGTAATTCTGATCTGGGGATGGAAAGCAGTCAAAAATCTGTACCGGGATTTTAGAAAAGAATTAATACTGGCATCAGCAGGTATGGCAATTGCGATAATCGGTGGAGTAATGCTAGAATCACTTATGCATTACTTTGACCTGCATGACATGCCTAACCAGACATTATACAAATTGGAAGTAATATTCGAGGAATGGTTCGAAATGTTCGGAATAAGCCTGGTGTTCTTTGCTGCTTCAGGAATGCTGGTCAAATGCCAACATCTGCGCCAGTTTCATAAGGACAGTGCAGATGCCGACAATGCTGAAATGTTTGATAATAAGATATTACTCAGTCCAGGATTTGAAGCCTCTTATTCAGGAAAACTAAAGAGAAAGAAAAGACAAACAAAAGACAAATAAAAGATGGAGCTTTCAGTGGTTGTAAATTACTGGGGAAATAATCAGGGATGTTTTATTTTTCTTGCTGCACCAGATAAAACAGACCCGGTTGTCCATATGCTGGATCCTGTCCAGCCTGAATCCCTAAACCAGTCATTCCTGTTTTTTAAAATTATACTTATATTCTAATCCTATATAACCTAACTCCAGTTCTGCCACGACTCCATGTGGAAAATTTATTATATTTATTTAATAAAAGAAGGAGAACGGCAGATGGTTACTCAGGAACAAAAAGCAAAGGCTGAAACTTTCCTAAGACTTCACACACAAAAGGAAATCCTTGTACTGCTTAACACATGGGATCCGGGGAGCTCAAAGCTGATTGAAGCTGCAGGCTTCAAGGCTGTTGCTACGACCAGTATGGGAGTATCAGCATCATTAGGTTATCCAGATTGTCAGAAGATCCCATTCAGCGAAATGCTGGATGCCATTACAAAAATAGCAGGCAGGGTATCAATCCCGGTTACGGCGGATATTGAAGGGGGCTTTGGAAATAACTTAGATGAAATTTTAGCCAGCATAAGAAAGATTATTTCCACAGGAATAGTTGGAATAAACATAGAAGACAGCATTAATCTCAGTCCTGAATTAATTGATATTCCGGAGTTTTGTGAAAGATTGCAGGCAATAAGAAATCTTTCGGATTCTTTGGGGTTTCATCTTGTCATAAACGCAAGGACTGACGTATTTCTTACTAAAGCCGGGGCTCCGGAAAGCCGCTTAAAGCATGCTATTGAACGAGGCAATAAATTCCATGAGGCAGGAGCAGACTGTATATTTGTTCCAGGGATATGGTCAAAAGATGATATTTCAACACTGGTTAAGGAAATTGCTGCTCCTATAAACATTCTTGCAAACCCAACTAATGCACCTTCTCTTCCGCCTTCGGCCGCAGAACTAGAGGCGCTCGGGGTAGCCCGTCTCAGCCTTGGTGCATCTGTTACGAAGGCAGTATTACTGCTCATAAAAAAGATTGCAGACGAATTGCTGACTAAAGGTTCATACAACATATTATCTGATTCTTTAAGCCCTCTTTCTGAGGCAATAAAGGCTTATGATATGGCAACTAGTGCCTCTGTCAAAAATCCCGTCAGTGTGGTTGGGGACAGTTTAATTCATTGAACTATCGGAATTGAAGGGCTGAGATGTACTAAAAAAGTTACTCATTTCTGTATTAAATATATGAAAAAAATAAGCAGATTTTGAATAAAGATTGACTCTGCCCGGGAAATGTTTTAGTTTCACATCTAAATAACCCGGGGCTATTATAAATGAATGACATTTTAATAAAAGTCAAAATAGTTTAATTTAAGTTTGTCATTTTGTTTGAATCTTTGAACAGCTTTGTCATAAAGCAGAAGAAAACCCGAACAATAAAAAGTATGCTCCCTGCATACCGCCTGCTTTTAAGTAAAGGTAAAATTATGAAATATCGTCCTGTCCTGATATTCTTCAGATCTTATTGTGTGTTTCTGATCTTTACTTTTACTCAGTTATCATGTGAGGAAGACTTTGATCCTAAAGGGGGATTCAGGGATGAATATGTTGTAAATTGTATTTTCAGCGGCACTTATACTTATTATCAGGAAAATAACTTAGGGCGACCTGTTATAAATGTAAAAGCATATATTACAAAGACTTTCGAACCGATCAATATTCTTGCTCCTGATACGGCTACTGCAGCACTGGTCAGGGGTGCGAAAATAAGTTTATCCCAGAATTATTTAAACTATGATCTGAGAGATTATTATTTAAGGTTCTCCCCTCAGGACGGGAAATATTATGAGGTCCCGGCCGGTTTTTATTCACCGGTTAGTTCCGAACGTATAAAATTCCAGACTGATCTTCCTGTTAAAATGACTGTGACAATGTCTGATGGGAAAGTACTTAAATCAGCGGCAAGTATTCCTGACAGGACTGATTTCACTTTGAACACTGACTTTCCCCATGGTATTACTCCGGATATAAACCAGTTCATTTGGGGAAATGGTGTGACAATTAAATGGGACAATAATACTAACCACCTTGTCATTGCTGCACTTGTGATAGAATATAGAAAAATAAGCACTAACCAGAATTTTACAGTCACTGTCCCAATGAAGTATGTTAAGCAAAATGATAAATTTGTTCCGGTTTATCCATCAATGGGAAAATATTCTTCTGCACACTTTGAATTTGCTGCCTTTGATTCAGCATTAAAATCTATTGCAGCCGCAGATCCTGATAAACAAAATTACGCTGTCGGCAGATGCAGCGTATCAATGATAGAGTTTGATTCAGAATTGTCAACATATTTCTCAAGCGTACATGGATCGCTTGACAGCTATTCAGTCAGACTGGATGAGAATATCTACTCAAATATAAATGGCGGATTGGGTATCATGGGTGCATTTATGAAAACAACAATGCCCATAAACTTTGACCCGGAGTACATTAAAACGTTTGGGTATAAATTTGTAGAATATTAACCTTTTAGTAAAAGTTAAATCAATTGAATTTATATTTCGGAAATTAATTAAGTGGAATTCAATGATCCGTTTATTTGCCTTTTTGCTTATCTACCTTTTCACATCTCCTGGCTTTTATGCTCAATGGACAGTACAGAACCCCATTGTAAAATATGATGGGTTGAATTCCGTCTGTTTTATTAATAAGCACACCGGGTGGGCAGCAGGGGGCAAGACAATAATAAAATCAACAGACGGCGGAAATACATGGACTAACCAGATAAACGACTCACCTGAAAATCTGAGGGCAATTTGCTTTGCTGACTCAAATAATGGAACAGCGGTCGGTTATATGGGTACAATACTCACAACAACTAACGGCGGGAATTCCTGGACATATAAGTCTACTGGTATATTTGATCAGGAACTTACTGCTATTGCGTTTTCTGATAAGAATAATGGTTTTATAGTATCTAATAATGGAATAATGTATCGGTCTTCAGATGGAGGAAATTCCTGGCTGGAACACTCCTACGGGGCAATCAGATGAAAGCCTTGACTGTTCTTTCTACTGCAAAGAGTTTTTGCCGGAGTATCTTTTCAGGAGACCCCGGCACATTATTAAAACGGGAACATTTATAATAACTTACATTCTGGTTGATGAGATTGTAATAAGGACTGATGAGTTCTGCTTAGCTTAAACCTGGATACAAGTTTTTGAAGTCCCAGGGTAAGACTGCTTAAGTCTTCGGCTGCACGCGCGATCTGCTCAATGCCAGCGGCAGACTGCTGGGTAACAGATGAAATGCCTTCAATGTTTTTGCTTATTTCTCCTGCCGTGACAGACTGCTCTTCAGATGAAGCTGCTACCTGCGAAATAATATCATTTACCCTGTTATTGACAGACAAAATTTCAGTCAATGAAATGTCAACCTCTTCGGTCAGCCTCATTCCATCTAAAACAACACTCTCAGCAAGATCCATCTGTTCATCTGCCTCATGAACTTCTATCTGGATAGTTTTAATTGTTTCTGCGATCTCTTTTGTTGCTTTGGTTGTACGCTCTGCCAGTTTCCTTACTTCATCTGCCACAACAGCAAAGCCGCGTCCCTGTTCACCTGCACGGGCAGCCTCAATTGCAGCATTTAATGCAAGCAGGTTCGTCTGGTCGGCAATCTCATCAATTACCTGAGTGATCTTACTTATCTGATCGGTTTTACGTGCAAGTGAAGTAATTTTACCAGATGAGAGTTTTGTAGCCTCAACAATTTTTCCCATGCCTTTTTTTGTTTCAGATACTTTCTCTGCTCCTTCTTTTGCAGAATGATTTGCATTTCCTGCAGCTTCTGCTGCAATGGAAGTGCTGCGGCTGTTTTCAAATATTGTGCGGGTTATCTCTTCAATTGCACTTGCAACTTCCTGCGTCTGCTGGCTTTGTTCACCGGCGCCGGAAGCCATCTGCTCACTTGATGCTGATATTTCATTAGCTGCACTTGCTGCAGCCTGTATGGCTTCACTGACTGAATTAATAATTACATTTATATTGCTTACTGCATTATTGAACCCGTTAAAAAGTTTTCCAATGTTATCCTCAGTCTTTACTTCAAGCCTGACTGTAAGATCACCTTCAGAGAACTTGTTCATCTGAGAAAGTATTTCATTTATGCTTTTCTCTAAAAGCTTGTTTCTGTAGACTATACAGTTTTCCTTTATATTGATGCCGTTAAATATGGCTGTGGCCATATCATGGCAATTATTGTATCCGCAGTTGGAACAGTCAAGCATGTCGCTTTTATCAGTTTTAAGCATATCCCTGAAGATCATGTCGAACTGCTCTGATGAAGGAGTTTTGATCTTACTTTTTACAGTTTCTGATAAATTCCTGTAAGATCTTCCGTACAGGTTTTCTTTCCAGTAGCGGTTTACAGTTTTATTTATTTTTCTTAAAGCAAGTTTTTTACTTTTAAGCAATGACTTTTCCTTGTATGCCTGCTGCATCTCAAGGTTTCTTTTTTCGATTAAAGTCTCTAGTTCATCAGCTCTTTTCTGTCCAATAGTTCCGGTCCCGCCATTGCATCCAAGCTCACAATTCAGGCAGTCGATAAGCGGTGGAACTGAACTATTTTCAATATCCTTGGAAAGCTCTTTAAGATAATGATAGATCGCTTTTGGACCTTCGATCTTTCTGGTTTTGCGAGCAAGTTCAGGGTACTCGCGTTCTACAGTACGCATTAGTCCGCCTGGTGTAGAAAAAAGCACTGCTCTTTCAGCAGGAGCGTTGTTATACGGCTGTTTTTCAAATGATGATAGTCTTATCTTATTGCTTTCAATATAACTCTTCAGACTTTTCATTGTGACATTGTAGTCGCCAAGCCCGGTTGATTGAAACTCCCGCTTTTTGGCTATACAAGGGGATACAACCATGACCTTATAATTTCTGTATTCGGGATAATATTCCCTGATCATTTTTATTGTATGAAGCATTGGACTATCGGCAGGAGCCAGATACTTAAGCAGTTCCGGATGATAAAGTTCAATGAACGTTACAATTGCAGGGCGGGGCTGAGCTATTACTGTCTTCGGTATTTCTTTCTTTATGTATTCTGCATAAGTCTTCACAGTAAGTTCTGCTCCAAAACTGACATCAAATGAAGCACTTACTCCAATTGATTTAAGCCAGCCGTTGAAATTGAGGTATTCATCAGGAAACGCTGAGGCAATAGCCGGAGCCACAACTGCAATAATTTTTTCTTTTTTACTGACTGCAGCCATAAATTCATCAAAATCATCAACAGGTATTCTTGCCCCCTGCGGACAATTATGAATACATTCGCCGCATCCGATGCAGAGTTCGTCGTTAATTTCAACGAAACTCCCACTGCCAATATTGCAGTATTTTACAGGACAAACGGCGATACATTTATGGCAGTTAAGACATTTATCTTTATCAACTTTTACTACCTTAGAGATTCTGTGATTCATACTACTTCTCTTTTGTAATGACTATTTATGGATTAAGTGTATTATTATCGATTATTTTCCCATTATTTAATATTTCTACCCAGTAATTATTTACAAATAGGGAAGATTAATATAATTATTGTCTATTTGATATAAACTACATGCTTTGGTAGTCTCGAGATAAATACTTTATTGATCAGCTTTTAGGAATTTTCGTTGGGATAGGGTTTGGGTAGAGCGGCGGTACTTAAAGTTAAAATTATTTAAAATAAAATATTTTTTTCTTGCTAATGAAAAAAGATTTTCACAGTTTAGTGCAAACGATTGCATTAAACGAGAAAATATTCCTTTCGTTTTTTTTATAGAAAATTGTGCAATCGTTTGCATGGTTCCTGTTCGACAGTTAATTGTATTTTTTCCCAGGAGAATCTGTCACAGAATATGGCTTCCACGTTAAAAGATATTGCAGAAAAAACCGGCGTCTCCGTCTCTACGGTCTCAAGGGTGCTTCATGATAAATCTAAAAAATATAAGATCAGTCCTGAAACACAGATAAAAGTCAAACAGGCCGCTAAAGAATCGGGCTACAGGGTTAATGCACTGGCGCGCGGGCTGAGAGCTCAGAAAACCTACGAGATCGGAATAGTCGTTCCGGATATTTCCAATCCTTTCTTTTCAGCTATAATTAAAAGCATTGCCGGCGAACTGCGTAAAAGCGGATACAGTATAATTGTATATGACTCTGATGAGAATATTGCAGTTGAGCGCTCTGCTATAAGAAGCCTGCTTGAAAAACGTATTGACGGAATGATCGTAGCATCAGTCGGACAGGACTTCTCACACATTCAGAAGATCCGCGATTCAAATATTCCTTTCGTATTAATTGACCGCTGCTCTGATGATCTGGATGTTGATCTGGTGAGTGTAAATAATTTTCAGGGCTCCCTGCTCGCTGTAAATCATCTTATAAGCAAGGGACACCGCCGCATTGCTTTTATACAGGGACTCCCCGGTACCTATGCCAATGAAACACGTCTGCAGGGTTATAAATGTGCTCTTCAGAATGCCGGAATTCCAATTGATGAATCTCTTATTGCCGGCAATGACTTCCGTTCTCAGAACGGGTATCTGCAGACTAAGGAACTGATAAGGCTTCAGGACCCTCCGACTGCAATTTTTACAGCAGGGGATCTTATCGCTTTAGGCGCTCTTGAAGCATGCGAAGAACTGAATATTAATGTTCCAGGCAACCTTTCTCTTGTTACTTTTGATGACCCTTTTTTCGCATCCTATCTTTCACCGGCGCTTTCGGCAGTTGAACAGCCTATTGTAAAAATTGCAGAAACAGCCGTTGAAATTCTATATGATAAAATAAAAAACCCAGAGGGGCAAAGGCAGAAAATTCTGCTTGAGCCTAAGCTGATTGTCCGCAGTTCTATAGCCAGGATCTCTAAAACGAAAAAGAAATAATTCTAATAACTGAAAGTGCATCAGAAAAGTCTGATCAACAGGATCTTACATGAACACTTTATTCAGACACTTAACAAAAATAATTCTAACGGGTATCCTTTTTTCATTCTTCCTTTCGGGTGAAGCTCTGGCCGGAAATACAGGCAAGATTTCAGGCAGGGTTACTGACAAGTCAACCGGAGAACCCCTGATCGGTGCTAACGTTGTCGTCAGCGGAATGAAAATAGGAGGATCGACCGACCAGAACGGTGATTACTTTATCTTAAATGTCCCTCCCGGAACTTATACTCTTGCAGTAACTATGGTCGGATATTCTTCTGTCAATAAAAGCAATGTGCTTGTTATAATTGACCGCACTGTAACTCAGAACTTTGAGCTTGAGCAGAAGTCAATAGAAGGGAAAGTAGTTACAATCGTAGCAGACCGCCCGCTGATCGATAAAGATCTTACGGCAAGTGAGCAGATAGTGACAAGCAAGGTGCTGGAAAATGCAGGACTTCAGACTATAAAGCAGGTGCTTGAAACTCAGGCCGGAATTTTCAGCGATAATTCAAGCCTTGCATGGCAGCGAGGTACTACCAAGGCTTATGTTCGCGGAAGCTCAATGGTCCAGGCTGTTTATATGATAGATAACCTTTCTGTTAACAGCGGACTTGTTTCAGATAACTATTCAGGCTTTAATACTTCAACTATCGAACAGATCTCAGTGCTTACAGGCGGCTATAATGCTGAATACGGAGAAGGACGTTCGGCTGTCGTTAATATAGTTTCGAAAGATGCTCCCGAAGGTATACACGGCGCATTAATTGGACGCATGCGTCCGGCGGGCATTTATCACTTCGGCAGAAATCTCTACAGCACGGAAAATAACGACTATAAAACAACCGGAATAGATTACTGGACACAGCAGTCGAAAGATGTTAACAGCAGATATTATCAGAAAAATCCGGATTCGCTTCTTCAGGCCTGGAGAGCACAGTCGACTCCGGACGATTTACTAAAGAACTATGCTAACCGGGCTGAATATGAATACGAAGGTACCCTTTACGGCCGCCTTACCGAACAGTTCAGCTTCCTTGCTTCAGGCAGGTTCAAACAGGGCGTAGGCATATTCCCGCAGGCTATTCCTTATAATCCTGAGTTTAACGTCCAGGGTTACCTGAACTATAAGTTCTCTCCTGATTTTAAGGTAAGAGTAGGCGGATTTGTTGGAGGATATGAAAGCGCAGATTATACTTCAACTAATTTTAATACATCGGAGATGGGACAGGAAGCAGGATGGCTTGCCCCGATGAGGATAGATGAACAGTATGCACGCGCAAAGTATAACCTTTTCGGCGCCCCATTCAGGCAATGGCCTGAATTAAGAAGATGGACTCAGCTTTATGCAAAGTCGACCCATGTTCTAAACCCGGAATCTTTTTATGAAGTAAATGTAAGCTATATGAAGGACCGCCTTGACCGCTCAGACAGAAGCGGTATTGTTCCTGATTCACTCTGGCTGCCTGATGTGGTTTCAATGGTTCCGCGCTACACACTTAAGGCTTATTATCACACCTGGACAAAATATAACTCGGAATCATATCAGCTAAAGGCAGATTACACAAACCAGGTGACTAAGATCCATAACTTAAAGACAGGCTTTACCTTCAAGCTCTATAATTTTGATTATGAAAATTTTTCTGCTGAGTCAGGTAAGAACAGAAAAAACACAATGAATGTTTTTGACGGCAAGCCTTATGAAGGCAACCTTTACGTTCAGGATAAAATAGAATTCCCGGGACTTATTGTTAATATCGGACTGAGGGCTGATTTCTTTAATCAGAACAGGAATGCCCCGGCTAATATGTATGACCCGCTTGCATTTGAAGTCGGAACTCCGGGACATGATCTGGGTGCACCGCTCGGAATTCCAGGCACACCTGAAAAAGTGAAAACAAAAATGCAGTTTGCTTTAGCTCCAAGGATCGGCATTTCACATCCGATGAATGAAAACTCAGTGCTGCATTTTGTCTATGGCCATTTTTATCAGAGACCGTCGTGGACAAAAATGTTCGGACTTCCGTTTATTAATTTTGCATCAACAAACGACAGCATGATGAACCCTTATGCTAAACAGATCACTTATCTGGATGAGTGGCAGGGATATTATGGAAATCCGGATCTTGGATATGAAAGAACTATACAATATGAGCTTGGTGTGGATTATAACATAGCTAATCTTATAAAACTTGACCTCACAGGTTATTATAAAGATGCCTCACGCGAATCAAATGTAATAACAGGCGTTTATGCTGCAACTTATACTGCTACTAAAGCTCTTATGGTAAGCAACTCGGGCTATTCTGACGTGCGCGGAATTGAAACAAAATTAAACTCCCAGTTTGACGGGATATTCAATTTCGGGATCAGTCATGAAGTCTACTGGTCATTCCGCGGTGAGGTCGGCTACAGCAGAATGTATGAGCCGGGATCGACAAATCTTAATGTCCCTAAGGGCCTGCGTCAGGGAAAAGATGCATGGGCTGACTATCAGCGCATAAAAGGATGGGCAAGCATTTCAATTAATAAGGAACAGAGTCCTGAGATCTTTGGATTTTATCCTTTAAGCGATGTTAATATTTATACAAATTTCTGGTGGAGAACCGGTGACCAGTTTACTTACCATGGACCAGGCGATATGTCTACTGAGCCAAATAATATGCGATGGTTTAATTACTATCAAATCGATCTTAAGGTTTCCAAAGGATTTCAGATCGGCGGACTGTATTCTGAATTCAGTGTTAATATAAAGAACCTTCTTAATTCAAAGTTTTTGCGCCTGCTTTCCGGAGACAATCTGGCGCGTTATATGCAGAATCCCAATCTGCCTGACAGTGAACGCCTCCCGAAAACATTCGATTTCTCAGAACCGAACATATGGGAATGGTATTCATACGAAGTGCCTCCTCAGCAGATATTTTTTGAAGTTTCATTAAAATTTTAATAAGGGTCTAAGCGTGAATAGTAAAAAGTATTTGGCCGCTGCAGTTTTATTAGTTGTCTTTTCGGGCTTGTCTCATGCCCAGGTTACCTGGGGTAAACAGACACTGACCCGTGGAAAACTATGGGCTACTTTGTGGAATTCACTTCAATATGGTGATCCTACTGAAACCGAGAATGCCTTTCATACGCTCGACTATCCGGGGTATTCCAAGTCATCGAATGTTAACGATGCCTTAAACTATGCCGAGGCTGCAGGTTATGCGATCTATGGAGTAAGGGATAAGGTAGCTTCTTCCTATACAATCAATTCGAGATTTTATCCATCAGGTCAGGATGTCTTTCCGATAGAAGAGACAATACTGACAAAAAATTATAACCTTAAGGATCCGGGACTTTCAGGCGAAGAGATCATTACAGGCGCCCACCATGTTAATGGCTTAAATGTAGATATTTCACGCAGAAGTATGGTGTGGAGTTTCCCGGGTCTTAGCGATTTTATTATTCATGAGGTGACAATTACAAATAATGAATTGACCTCTGTTGACTCTCTCTTATTTGGAATGCGCTATGGGTTCAGAATAACTCAGCGCTCAGGATCAAGGGGAGATGAAAAGTATCAGTGGGATCCCAAAGAAAGGCTTTTCTATTTTTATGACCACCAGAGATTCAGATGGGAAGATGAATTTCCAATTACATATAACTTTGGCGTTGGCCCTCAGCGCGGAGATATAGGTGATGCAAGGGATATTTATCAGCAGGGAATAAGAGAGCATGAAATTGATGCTCCGGGGTATGTGACTGTAGTGGTGTTGGATTCTGCAGGCGGAAATATTTATCAGAATATTCTTGAGCATACAGGCCAGGGGCTTACCGAAGGCGCCAGTACAGTAGACCAGATCTTTATTCAGGGGTCTTCGCCAGCTGCACGATTTAAAGAAGTAATGACACACCAGCAGCCCAGAATGTCCTGGGATTCAGCCCGTGCCTTAGGCGGCGAAGGCGGCAATAAATATGAACGCAGGCCTGAATTTTTAATAAGCGTAGGGCCGCTTTCTCTTTCACCATTCGGATCTGTAAAAATAGTTTTTGCCGAAGTAATTGGCGAGATGGACAGGGCAAAAATAGTTGAGGGCGGAGTAGCTAATATTGACCTTATGGCTACGGCCTCAAGGGATTCGATGCTTGCGCATGTCCGCGCAGCCCGTAAGCTTTATTCAGACAACTACATGCCAAATGTCTTTCCTCCACCTACTCCGACTGACGGAGAAAACAGCCTTAAGGTAACAACTGAACCGGGTGAAATAAATATATACTGGCCGCCGGTTGCTGAGGATTATAAAGATCCAAAGACAGGCAAAAATGATCTGGCAGGCTACAGAGTATACCGCTCAAATTACTTTACTATTGGGCCATGGACACTTGTGGCTGATATAAAAAAAGCTTCAGCTGAAATGGTGGATAATATGATAAGATATACTGACAAGAACCTTCCTTTTGGTGTCGGCAATTACTACTGTGTTACAAGCTATGATACAGATGGAAATGAAAGCGGAAAGGTAAATAACACCCGCTATCCGGTATATCCGCTAAGAGCACCAAACGAACAGTTCCCTAAGAATGTATACGTTGTGCCGAACCCCTTCAGGCAGCATAGTAATCTTACTGGCACAGGCGAGCGCTACCGTATGGAATTTATAGGCATTCCTGCCAAATGCAAAATAAGAATTTATACTTTAACAGGTGAAGTCATTCAGGAGATCGATCATGACGACGGCAGCGGCTCTGAGGCCTGGGGAAGTATCAAACGCCTGGATTATCAGCTTAATAAATGGACACTCGGAGTTGCCCCCGGAATTTATATCTACCGCGTTGAATCGCTTGTACCGGGGCATGCAGGTGAATCATATATCGGCAAATTAGCAATAGTGAAATGATGGAGAACAAGCTTTTATGTATTCAATAAAAAAATCAGTTCCCATAGTTTGTGTAGTTTTATCACTGATGACCTCAGTTATCAGGGCTCAGGCAGGTATTGCTCCAAACAATATCGAAAGGGTCGGACAATCGGGCTGGCAGTTCCTTAAAATAAACGGCGATGCCAGGCAGGCTGCAATGGGCGGAGCTTATACTGCCATATCTAAAGGTGATGCCGGTGCAATATTCGGCAACCCGGCCTCCTTAGCTGATGTAAAGCAGATAGACGTGCAGCTGAACACCCTTAAATGGATTGCCGATATTGGTCATCAGTCGGCAGCTGTGGCAGTAAATCTTGGCTACATAGGTGTAGTAGGCGCAAGTGTGGCTATGCTGGGCTACGGAGATATTCCGGAAACAATAAATTCTCCCTCGGGAGCAAGCGGAACAACCCCAATGGTTACAGGAAATACATTTTCTGCAAATGACGTTGCGGCAGGAATTTCCTTTGCAAGAAAAATAACAGACAATCTTTCTGTTGGCGGAAATGTACGCTGGATGCAGCAGAAAATTGCCGAACTATCAATGCATAACTGGTCACTCGATTTTGGAACGATGTATTACACCGGCTTCAGGAGTCTGCGTCTGGCAGTTACAGCAAGGAATTTCGGGCCGGATTCACGTTTCGGCGGCTGGAGCGAGGAATATCAGACTGAGTCAGATAATATAAGGATGCCGCTGGATATAAGAGTAGGCATGGCAATGGATTTTTTAGACGAGCAGGGAAGTCCGCACCTGCTTACAGTAGCAGCAGAAGGGGAGCATCCTAATGATGGCGAGGAGAAGTTCCAGATAGGTGCCAGCTATGCTTACCAGAACATGTTCTTTTTGCGCGGCGGTTATAAATTCAACTATGATACTCAGAAATTCACATTTGGTGCAGGAATAAACTATCAGTTCGGTGACCTGCTCTGCACGATTAACTATGCATATGTCGACTTCAGCGAACTGAAGCAGGTACACATGTTCTCTCTAGGCTTTTCATTTTAATATTGTAAAAATTGAAACTGGTAAAATTAATATGAAAAAGAAAGTAGCAGTGGTAGGCAGTTATAATACTGATCTGACAATTAAAACAGAAAGAATTCCACGTCCGGGCGAAACGATCATTGGCGGAAAGTTCTCCGAAGGGGGAGGGGGAAAAGGTGCTAACCAGGCTGTTGCAGCTGCGCGCGCAGGCGCTGAGGTAAGCCTGATAGCAAGAGTGGGAAATGATGTGCTTGGAATTGGCGGCATAAGACGCCTTAGCGATGAGGGAATTAATACAGATTTAATACTTTATGATAAAGATGCCCCGACCGGAGTTGCTTTCATTGTAGTTGACAACAGTGGACAGAACAGCATTGTAGTTGCTTCAGGCGCAAATGCAGAACTGAATGAAGATGATATTAAATTAGCTGAAAGGGAAATATTATCGGCTGGGATACTGCTGGTACAATTAGAATCTCCTCTTGATGCAATCCGTTCAGCTGTTAAAAAAGCGCATTCGGGAGGACTGACTGTTATTATGAATCCCGCCCCGGCACAGACAATGGATGAAGACCTGCTAAGTAATATTGATATTATTACGCCAAATGAAGTTGAAGCTGAAATGATAACAGGTATTAAAGTAACTGATAAAGAGAGCCTGCGTGAGATCACCAGGCGGTTTTTTGACCTTGGTGTAAAAAATGTGCTTATTACTCTTGGCTCAAAAGGAGTGTTTGCAGGTTTGCAGAACAGCATGGAGCTTATTCCGGCTTTGGAAGTCTCCTGTGTTGATTCCACAGGTGCAGGCGATGTATTCAATGGTTCACTGGCAGCATTTTTATCAGAGGGAATGTCAATTGAAAAAGCAGCCTGGATGGCAGGTGCTGCTGCTTCTGTTTCCGTTACAAGGATGGGTGCGCAGAGTTCGGCTCCTTTCCGTAATGAAATAGAAGAATTCATCCTTCCTTTCAAACAATACGAGGTTCAGGGTTAGATTAAGATAAATGTAAACTCAATGTCTCAAACATCTTGGAGGTACAAATGATCTCTGCTTTACTAACAGAAAAACTTCAGAAAAAATCAGGCCGGCCGGCTCTCTTTATTCTGCTGGCCGTTATGATTGCTGCACAAGGGCTGTTTGCACAGTCATCAAAGAACATGCAGCTTGTCGGCAATTTCGGCAAAGGCGAGGGTGAATCCAAAGCAGTCTTTGCAGCCGGGTCAGTTGTTTATTACGGACTAGGCAGTAACCTGCAGATTGCCAGCTATTCAAATCCGGCTTCCCCGGTAAAAATTGGAACTGTCATATTAAGCGACGTAGTTGAAGATCTTGTTCGTACATCAATAAGCAGCACTCAGTATATTGTTGCAAGCGGCGGAACCAAAATGTGGATCGTCAATGTCCAGAACCCGACAACACCTTCACTGGTATCTACTGTTGAAGTTGCTCCTGGTACAACATGCGAAGGTATTGCAACAAGCGGAACTTATGCATACGTTGCAGCCGGCGGAGCAGGGCTTAAGGTCTATAATATAGCTGCTCCTGCAAATCCTGTACTGGTAAGCTCGATCGATAGTTTGCAGTACTGCGAAAGTGTTGTAATTTCAGGCCAGTATGCTTACATCGCTGCCGGCACACGCAGCCATATCATGGATATTACAAATCCTGCAGCTCCTGTCTATATTGGAAGGATCGCAGCTTATGGCGGATATCATCAGTATGTAAACGTCCGCTCAGGTTATGCTTATGTATGTAACTACGACGCAAGTCTTGCTGTTGTAAACGTTACAAATCCTGCAAGTCCGGTTAATGTAAAAGAGATACCTTCAGGCTACCGCACAGGAAGAATAGTATTTGACGGTAATTATGGTTATGTAGCTGTTGGCGATTCCGGTATGCAGATCTATAATGTATCAAACCCGGCATCTCCTGTATTAACCAGCAAAATTGCAACCACAGGGCGTGCTGCATCATTATATTATGGCGCAGTATCAATTTCAGGTACTCCTACCGGATATATGTTTATTGCAAACAGGAATCCCGCTCCCGGAATAAGTGCTGTTAATATATCAAATCCTGCTGCTCCTGTAACATCATCTTTCCTTGCCGCTTCGGCAGCTGCTTCAGGAAGTGCTTATACTCCGTTTTATTCAAACGGGAAAGTTTATGTAGCATATGGAACCGCAGGCATGCGAATTATTGATGTAACTACTCCAAATAACGCAGCGCTGCTTTCGACTGCAAACCTTGGCGGTGATTCCCGCGGAGTTGTTGTAAGCGGAAACTATGCATATGTGGCTGCAAGAGATTCAGGCGTATATGTTGTAGACGTTACAAATTCTGCTAGTCCGGTAAAAATTAAAACCATTAAGACCCCACGAGCAAGAGGCATTGCCATCAGCGGTACAAAAGTATATGCTGCAGTCAGCGACAGCGGTATGGCCGTTATCGATATAACTACTCCAACTTCAGCTTCTGTAATAGCTTATACAGGTTCAAGTGTTTATGGAGAAAACGTTGCTGTTCAGGGAAACACAGCAGGGCTCACAGATTACAGCAAGATCACTTTCTTTGATGTTACTAATCCCAAGACTCCTGTTAAAAAGGGAACAACACCATCATTTAAGACTGGTAATGAAGGCTTTGCAATCAGCGGAAACTATGCATATATACCTGACGGCGACAGCTTAAAGATATTTAATATAACTAACTTAAATTCACCTGTATTGGCTTCAAAGATTTTTACAGGCGGATACGGCTATACAGCTGTTGTTGATGGTAAGTACTGCTATGTTGCTTCAGAAGGTACAGGTGTCCGTGCAATTAATATTACTAATCCTGCTTCACCGGTTGAAGAAGGCTACTATGACGGAGTTCCCAAATCACGCGGTGTAGCTGCAAACAGCAGATATGTTTACGTTGCAGAGATCACCGATGGCGTTTCAATCTATACAAACGACCTGGTTACTTCAGTCGGCGGAAAGGATAAAGTAATTCCTGAATCAATAACACTGCATCAGAATTATCCTAATCCTTTTAATCCGTCAACAAGGATAGCAGTTGAATTAAAAGAAAAAGCATCAGTATCACTTGAAGTTTACAATATGCTTGGACAGAGAGTTGCTGTTCTTGTAAATAGTGAACTTCCATCAGGAATTACAAACGTTGATTTTGATGGTTCTATGCTTTCAACAGGCGCTTATCTTTATCAGTTAAGAGTCAACGGTGTAACCTTAACAAAGAAGATGATGCTTATTAAGTAAAACTACTTGTTAAGTAAACTTCTTATTAAGTGATCCTTCTGATAAATAAATTCATGAAAGAGAAAAAGGCTGATCCCTTTTTCTCTTTCTTTAATAACTAAAAGTTCTGTTAATCTGATCAATTGAAACTGTAACTAAATGCACCTTTATAAAATTATATTGTTATTCTCACTGATATTCATTTCACTATTAAATGTGAGCTACCCGCAAACAGACCGTTTACTAAAGACTGCACTTAGTCCTTCAGAGAGCAGTTTCTCTTATCCGCAATCACTGTTTGTTGACTCAAAGAGCGGACAAATATGGGTGGCTGACTTTTCAAATAACCGTGTCTTAAGGTTCGATGTTTCAACTCTCAGCTCTGTTGACAAAACCAATGCTCCTGTAATTGCAGGCAATATGATGCTTGCTCAGAATTATCCTAACCCGTTTAATCCTTTGACTCAAATATATTTCTCAGTAAGGCAGAACATGCATACTACACTAAAGGTCTATAACGCATTAGGAGAGGAGGTAAGTGTATTATTTAATAAAATGGCTTCTGCTGATGAAATTTATCCGGTGAGCTTTGACGGCACAGGTCTTCAGAGCGGGATTTATATTTATGTGCTCAGCACATCTATGGGAAGGGAAGTAAAAAAAATGTGTCTGCTGAAGTAAAATAAGGGGATTTGTTATCTTACCCGGGAAATTGAAAATATTTATCTTAATTCTGCTTATATGCAGTAAAACAGCAGCTCAGTCTGCTCTTTTTAATAATATGCCTGCAGGCGGCGTGCTGGGGCAATCCAGCTTTTATTCCGATGCAAAAGGAACAACTGCATCCAGTCTTAATGCTCCATCCGGAGTATGTGTTGATCCGCTTACAGGAAAGTTATTTATATCCGACCGCTATAATAACCGTGTTTTACGCTTCAGCTCAGAATCCAAAATGAGAGACGGGGCTTCAGCTGAAGCAGTTTTTGGACAGCAGGACTTCCGCAGTTCCGCAAGCGGATTGTCATCTTCTGAACTTAATGATCCATTAAGAGTTTTTGTTGATGAGACAGGCACGCTATGGGTAAGTGATTATCTGAATAACCGCATCTTAAGGTTTGACAATGCCTCATCAAAATTTACAGGCGCTTCAGCCGACGGCGTTTTGGGTCAAACTGATTTTACATCAAAAGCAAGCGGGACAGGTGCCGGTAAATTAAATGGGCCGGTTGGAATTTTTGTCGATAAAAATGGGACTCTCTGGGTTGCCGACAGGCTGAACCACAGGGTCGTAAAGTTTAATAATGCAAGATCGAAGGCCAATGGAGCAAAAGCCGATGGGGTGTTAGGACAGTCTGATTTCAGCTCAAACAGCAGCGGTCTTTCCGCTTCAAAAATGAACAGACCGATGGGAGTTTACATTGATAAGGCTGATCATCTCTGGGTTTGTGAAGATGATAACAACCGTGTCTTAAGATTTGATAATGCATCTTTAAAGACAGATGGTGCGGCTGCAGATGGAGTTTTAGGTCAGCCGGACTTTAATACAAATCAGAAAAGTACAACCAGGAACGGTGTAACTAATGTGCGCGGTATCTATGGCGATGATGCAGGAAGATTATATGTAGTAGATGAATCAAACAACCGTATACTTATCTTCAATAATGCTGATAAAAAGGTTAATGGAGCCAATGCCGATTATGTGCTTGGCCAGCCTGATTTTGGAAATGACCCTATAATTCAGCAGGAAGTCTATGACCCTGATACTTTTAATTATTTACTTTTCATGCCGAGAGATACCTCAGCTGAAGTAAACGGCAAGTTCCCGCTTATAATCTCTCTGCACGGCATTGGAGAGTCAGGAAGCGACCTATGGAAATTAAAAAACGAGGGACTGCCGAAGATACTTGACGGATATAATTCATTCCCTTTTATTGTAGCTTCACCTCAGTGTCCTTCAACCACAGAATGGTATTATGACAGAACCGACATTAAGCTTAACAGGTTTCTTGACTCTATTATGGCCCGTTATCCGGTTGACAGAAACAGAATTTATCTTACCGGCTACAGCATGGGCGGAATAGGGACATTGGATTTTGCAATACGCTATCCTGATCGTTTTGCAGCCTTGCTGCCGGTTGCTTTCAGAATTGAATCCGGATGGGATGTTTGTTCGATAAAGGATATTCCGGTCTGGGCTTTTCATGGGATGCTTGATCCGGTAATTCCATTTTCAAAAGCTCAAAGTGTTATTGACCAGCTGAAAAATTGCGGGGGAAATCCTATATTCACAGCGTATCAAAATCTGTATCATGACTCATGGACACAGACATACAATAATCCGGAAGTATATAAATGGCTGCTGACAAAAAAGAAACATTAAAATGAGAAAGCATAGAAGCAAATTAAAAGCAAAACTATCTTATTTACAGCTCGGTCTGGCTGTTTCGGTCATGTATTCAAGCGCTGTATTTCCTCAGAAAACTTCTGAGATCGCTTATAGGAATTCTTCCTCAGCAAAGGATAAATATTCATCCAAAATTGAGTTCAGTCACTTAGGGGATGCTGTATTTACATTTACTGCACCTGAAAGGCTTTCAGGAAAAATGGTTGAATTATTTAATTCAAATAAACTTATTGCTGAGGGCATGCTTAGAAAAGACTCAGCCGATGCAAAGACCACAATAGTTATTCAGAGACAACTGCAGCCTGAAAATAATGAAAAGACATTTATTAAGACTGAAGGCAGAACAGTTGATTCGATCAGCTGGAATGATATAAATAAAAAAAGGATATGTGCATTCATGAATGAAGAGATTGAATGCAGCCAGTACGTATTCCCAAGGGGTGAATTTCCGGTTTTTTACTGGAAGAATGAGATTCAGGTAGAAAATGAATTAGGTAAGTTCCCGCTTAAGGTAACCTACTATAACGCTGAGTTTGAGGAAGTCCATTTAGCCGAAAAGTCCGGAAGGTACGGTGCTGTAATTGAAGGCACTGCAAGTTCAGGCTTTACAATCAAACGTTATGTAACATTATTCTGTACTGACACTGAGTTTGATGACTACAGTATGAATGTTCCTGTCCGGTTTAACAGACTCAGCTCCTATGGAATAGCAAAGGAAAAGTGGGATGAATATCTAAAGAGAGAAGAAAGATTTTCATTCGGCAGCATGAAAATGCTTCCATTAAACAGTGCCGATGCTGCTGTATTTTTAGCAGGTCTAAATGATATTTCTGATGAGACAAAGCAGTATGAAACTCCGCGCATTAAAGACCGCCAGTGGTGGATAACACTAAAAAATAAACTCGAAGGACGAAAATATAATCCGGCTGAACTTTCAGCGCCCAAAATTGAAAACAGCAATTTAACTTTTCCTAAAGATGATTCTCCAGTTAATTTGTCAGAATACGAGAGTGCAAAAATAGAAAGCTTAAGAGTTGTCTGCAGGCAGTGGGCAGAAAAAAGCGGTGCCGGCCACGTTGTGCTTATAATGCATAAAGGCAAAATTATTTTTAATGAGGCCTTCGGGAATGATGAAGAAGGGCAGCCCTTGAATTTAGACAGCCGGATCTGGATGGCATCAATTACAAAAAGTCTTACCGGAACACTGATGATGCAGTTTGCAGACCAGGGTATTATTGATCTCGACAGGCCTGTATCTGATTACCTTCCGGAGATTAAAGGAAATAACAAGCTGACAGTACGTCATCTTTTTAATCATACCAGCGGACTTCATATTGCCGGCGAATGGGCCTCTGACTGGAATTATGCACTGGATAACCAGGTCTCACAGATACTTCCGGTACTTGAAACAGATAAAAAATTTGAATACCACAGGGCAGGATATGCACTGGCCGGCAAATTGATGGAAAGACTTACCGGGAAGGCTCTTCCATACTTATTTGATCAGTATATATTTGCACCTCTTGGAATGAAGAGCGCTTATTCTGATAATTCATACGGCGGACTCTACTGCACTGCGCGCGATCTGGCGCGTTTCGGTCAATTTCTATTGAACAGGGGAACATTTAACGGAATAAGATTTTTCTCTGAAGAGACATTTAAAAAGATGCTTCCGCAAAAACTTGTTACAGGTAATGAATGGGGAACAGGTATTTCCCCCATGAATAAATATGGTTTAAGCCCCTCAGCTTTCGGTCATGGTGCAGCTTCAGGCTCAGTATTCCGCGTAGACCCGGAAAATGATCTTATAATTATTTCAGCACGCAATAG
>JBLNEL010000405.1:0-10296 GCA_050262615.1 Bacillota bacterium | reverse complement strand
GGATAAGTTTGAGATCCCAAAATTCTTCAGCCGTGTAAACCTGGTTTTTTCTGAACCTGTTATGATCGATAAAGATCTCTCGTTTGAAGAAACAGCAAAGATAATTGAGCAATGTGAGATTAAATTAAATCAAATACAGCAAGAGGCTGGTAAGTTCTGATGTTATTCTTAAGAATCATATTATTTCCTTTGACGCCTGTTTATAAGTTCATGATCGGGTTTAGGAATTTTCTGTTTAATAAGGGAATCTTTAAATCCACAAAAGTAAATGCAAAGGTTATTTCAATCGGTAATATTACTGTCGGCGGTTCAGGAAAGACTCCTGCAGTAAATCTTCTGGTCAATATACTTAAGAACAGGGGATATAAGACAGGTGTATTAAGCCGGGGATATGGGCGGAAATCAAAGGGCTACAGACTTGTCTCAGACGAAAATGAAATTAAGGTGCCTGTCAGTATTTCAGGCGATGAGATCTATCTTACAGCTGCCGAATGCAAAGTACCCTCTGCTGTTTGCGAAAACCGTGTTGAGGGCGCCGGGAGGTTTTTATCTGAAGCAGATATTGATGTGATAGTCTTAGATGATGCATTTCAGCACAGGTGGATTTACAGGGATCTGGATATACTGATATTCGACCAGAGTTTTCTTGCCAGAATGGGCGGCATGGATCAGAATCTTCTGCCGGTGGGGTTAATGCGCGAGCCATTCAAATCAATAAAAAGAGCTGATACGGTTATTATTAACAGGAAGTTCTCTGACTTATCATACCTGCCTCTTCCGTTAAGGCCATATTTCGAGGGTAAAAAAATCTTTACAGGTTTTTACAAAGCTTCAGGAATATTTGACGTAAAAAATCATCAGCATTATCAGATCTGTGAGTTTGAAGGACAGAAAAGTTTAGTTGTTAGCGGCATTGCATGGCCGCAGTCATTCTTAAATGTACTCAAACAGAACAATATTAATACTGAAAACCAACTCTTCTTTACAGACCATAAGGATTATGGGGTAAAGGACGTTCAGGCTATAAGACGGAAATTTTACTCGACGAATTCTCATTGCGTATTAACTACGCAGAAAGATGCTGTAAAACTTTCCGGATTTGCTAAAGAGCTTGATGATATTGATATATATTACCTGAAAATTGATCTCGAGATTGATGATAAGACTGGATTTGAGGATTTTATTATCAATAGAATTGCTTCTTCAGGGAAGTAAAACTAAATTTTATTGGAAAAGCTTGCCTCAAAATTTGGGGAAAGAGCAATGTGTTGTTAAATTGTATAGTTGAAAAATAAAATTTATTGTACGATGACTTACACAGGTCTGATCTGAAATGCCTGAGAGAAGTCATTAAAATAAATACAAATACATAAATAAAATATAATCTTTAGCAGATTATGTAAATAACAAAATGGAGGAAACTTAATGGCCCCAAAAAATCCCAAATATGTTTATTTCTTCGGTGCTCCTAAGGCCGAAGGACAAGCAGAGATGAAGAACCTTCTTGGCGGTAAAGGTGCAAACCTTGCTGAGATGGTTAACATAGGACTGCCTGTTCCTGCTGGCTTTACTATCACCACTGAAGTATGTACTTATTATTATGACAACAAGAAAAAGTATCCTAAAGAATTAGAGAAGCAGGTACTTGATGCACTTAAGAAAGTTGAAAAAGAAATGGGTGCAAAGTTCGGTGATCCAAAAAATCCTCTGCTTGTTTCTGTAAGAAGCGGCGCAAGAGCTTCTATGCCTGGTATGATGGATACAATCCTGAATCTTGGATTAAATGATACAACAGTCGACGGAATGATTGCCAAGACAAACAATCCAAGGTTTGTTTACGATTCATACAGAAGATTTGTACAGATGTATGGTGATGTTGTCCTCGGATTAAAACCAGTTGATAAACATGAAATTGATCCTTTTGAAGTTATCATTGAAAGAAAAAAACATGAAAACGGTATCGTAAAAGATACTGATATGACTGCAGATCACTTAAAGGAACTGGTGGCTGAATTTAAAGAAGAAATCGCAAAGAAAACAGGAAAGAAATTCCCTGATGATCCAATGGAACAGCTCTGGGGAGCAATCGGTGCTGTGTTCGGATCATGGATGAATGACAGAGCAATTGTTTACAGAAAACTCAATGACATACCGGCAAGCTGGGGAACAGCTGTGAACGTACAGTCAATGGTTTTCGGTAACATGGGCGAAGATTCAGGCACAGGCGTTGCATTTACAAGAGATGCTGCAAGCGGCGAAAATGTATTCTATGGTGAATACTTATTCAACGCTCAGGGCGAAGACGTAGTTGCAGGCGTTCGCACTCCTTTCCCGATTGCTGACTTGAAGAAAGATAGTCCTAAGATCTACAAACAGCTTGATGATATCAGAAAGAAACTTGAAAGGCATTATAAAGACATGCTTGATATCGAGTTCACAATTCAGCAGGGTAAGCTCTGGATGCTCCAGTGCCGTGTTGGTAAGAGAACCGGTTTTGCTGCTATCAGGATCGCTGTTGATATGGTTAGAGAAAAACTTATCTCTAAAGAAGAAGCTTTAATGAGAATAGATCCTGAACAGTTAAATCAGCTTCTCCGCCCGATATTCGATTCTAAGGAAAAGAAAAAAGCTGTTGATGCAGGTAAATTACTTGCAAAAGGCTTGAACGCAGGTCCTGGTGCAGCTTCAGGTAAAGTTGTCTTCAGTGCTGAAGAAGCTGAAGAAGAAGCAGCAAAGGGTGAAAAAGTAATTCTCGTTAGAATTGAAACATCACCTGAAGATATTAAAGGTATGAACGCTGCTGTTGGTATCCTTACAGCAAGAGGCGGTATGACCTCACATGCAGCATTAGTTGCCCGTCAGATGGGTAAGGTTTGCGTTGCAGGCTGCGGTACACTTGTTATTAATTACAATGAAGGTACAATAAAAGTTACAGGTAAGGATGATGTTGTCGTTAACCGCGGTGAATATATCTCAATCGACGGTTCAACTGGCGAAGTATTACTTGGCAAACTTGAAACAAAACCATCTGAAGTTGTCCAGGTACTTATTACTAAGACAATGAAACCACAGGAATCAAAAGTATTCCAGACATATAACGATCTTATGAAGTGGGCAGATCAAAACCGCAGATTAGGAATCAGAACAAATGCTGATCAGCCTGATCAGGCTGCAAATGCAGTTGCATTCGGTGCTGAAGGTATCGGCCTCTGCCGCACAGAACATATGTTCTTCGGTGAAGGTAGAATACTTCCTGTAAGAGAAATGATCTTAGCTGAAACTGTAGAAGAAAGAAAAGCTGCTTTAGCAAAGATTCTTCCATATCAGAGAGCTGACTTTAAGGGCTTATTTGAAACTATGGAAGGCAAGGCAGTTACTATCAGAACTCTTGATCCTCCGCTTCATGAATTCTTACCTCATGAAGAAAACGAGCAGAGAGAAGTTGCTGAAAGCCTTAACATTCCTCTTGAAAAAGTTAAAGAAAAAATTGAATCACTCAAAGAATTCAATCCTATGCTTGGCTTCAGAGGCTGCCGTTTAGGTATCAGCTATCCTGAAATTACAGAAATGCAGGCAAGAGCTATCTTTGAAGCTGCATGCGAAGTAGCTAAGAAGAAGATCAAAGTTAAACCTGAAATCATGATCCCGCTTGTAAGCACAATTGAAGAATTAAAACTTCAGGAAGCTATCGTAAGAAGAGTTGCTGCAGATGTAATGAAAGAAAAAGGCATTAAGGTTAATTACCTGGTCGGAACAATGATCGAGCTCCCAAGGGCTGCCCTTACAGCTGATCAGATTGCACAGGTTGCTGAATTCTTCAGCTTTGGTACAAACGACCTTACTCAGACAACTTTCGGCCTTTCAAGAGATGATGCTGGTAAATTCTTACCGCTCTATGTTGAAAGAGAGATCCTGCCGGTAGATCCTTTCGTATCAATCGACGTTAACGGCGTTGGACAGTTAGTTGAAATTGGTACTCAGAAGGGTAGATCAGTAAGACCTGACCTTAAAGTTGGTATCTGCGGTGAACATGGCGGCGAGCCTGCTTCAGTTGAATTCTGCCACAGAGCAAACCTCAACTACGTCAGCTGCTCACCTTTCAGAGTTCCAATTGCAAGACTTGCTGCTGCAAGAGCAGTTATTAAAGAAAACGCTGCAGCCGCAGCTGCAAAGAAAGATGGTAAGTCAGCTGTAAAGCCGGCTGTTAAGCTGTCAGCTGCAAAAAAAGCAGTTGTCGCTAAAAACGGTAAAGGCAAACCGGCTGCTAAAGTAGCTGCTAAACCAGCTGCTAAATCAGCTGCGAAAACAGTAGCTAAACCAGCTGCTAAGCCTGCTGCAAAATCAGCATCTAAACCAGCTGCTAAGCCTGCTGCTAAACCTGCTGCTAAACCAGCTGCTAAACCAGCTGCTAAACCAGCTGCAAAAAAGGCTGCTGCTAAGGCTGCTCCGGCTGCAAAGAAAGTTACTGTTGCCAAAGCAAAAGTTGCTAAGAAAACAGGGAATACTTCTAAAGCTGTAAAAGCAAGCAAAAAGAAATAAATATACTTTTTCAGAGCAGTAAGCTGTAACTTACTGCTCTGTTAAATTGATTTTTAATTGAGATAGTAAGGAGAATATATGAAACTATCGGATTTTAAATATAATTTACCTAAGACGCAGATTGCTAAATTCCCTGTTGAACCCAGAGATACTTCCAAATTAATGGTTATCAATAGAGAAACTCAATCGATTGAGACTAAGGTCTTTAGCGATATAGTTGATTATATGGAAAAAGGTGATGTTCTGGTTGTAAATGAAACAAAAGTAATTCAGGCCAGACTCTATGGAAAGAAAGAAAGAACCAATGCAAAGATCGAAGTCTTCTTACTCAGAGAACTAAACAAAGAAGAATGCATCTGGGATGTTATAGTTGATCCTGCACGTAAGGTGAGAATTGGCAACAGGATATATTTCAACGATAAGCTCTGGTGCGAAGTGATTGATAATACCACCTCAAGAGGCAGAACTGTAAGGTTCAATCAGCCTGGAAATATCTTTAAGGCAGTCGAAAAAATCGGACAGACTCCGCTTCCTCCATACATTAAAAGAGACCCGGTCCCTGAAGATAAAGACAGCTATCAGACAGTCTTTGCAAAGGTAGATGGCGCTGTTGCAGCTCCAACTGCCGGACTTCATTTTACTGATGAATTACTTGAGAAAATAAAGAAAAAAGGGATTAAAATAGCTCCGGTGATTCTGCATATCGGGCTTGGTACGTTTCGCCCGGTTGAAGTTGAGGACCTTACAAAACATAAAATGGATAGCGAATATTATGAAATCTCAGCAGCTTCTGCTGAAACAATAAATAAGGCAATCCAGGGTAAACATAAGGTTTTTGTAACTGGCACAAGTTCTACACGCGCTCTTGAGAGCAGCGTGACAGCCGAAGGTTTTGTAAAGCCTAACAGCGGGTGGACCGATAAGTTTATTTTCCCCCCATATGATTTCAAAATAGTAAAAAGATTGATCACAAATTTCCATATGCCTGAATCTACATTGATCATGCTGGCTGCAGCTTTCGCAGGTTATGACTTGTTGATGAAAGCTTATAAGAAAGCGCTTAAGGAAAACTACCGCTTCTTAAGCTATGGCGATGCAATGCTTATTATTTAATGCCTTAATGATAGTATTTTAAGAAAATTATAAATGAAGAGATTTGCCATAATACCTGCCGGAGGCTCCGGTAAAAGAACCGGTGAGATTTTACCAAAGCAATACCATAAGGTCCGGGGTAAAGAGATACTGGCCTATACGATTGATGTTTTTCAGAATTGCAGCTGCATCGACGAAATTGTGGTCTCTGCACAAATGCAATATTTTGACCTTATTAGAGAAATTGCTGAGGAATATGGTCTTACCAAACTAAGAAAGATTGTCGAAGGGGGTAAAGAAAGGCAGGATTCTGTTTTTAATGCATTAAATGCAATCTCTGCAGATAAAGATGACCTGGTGGCAGTACATGATGCCGCAAGACCGTTATTGACTGAACAGATACTTATAAACGCACTTCAAACAGCTGAACTATCAGGAAGTGCACTTGTTTGTATTCATGCAAGGGATACGCTGGTAATTGGCAAAGACTCGATTGATGATTATCTTGACAGAAGTAAAGTTTACTATGCACAGACTCCACAGGTCTTTAAATATGATATATTAAAAAAGTCAATGGAACTGGCCTATAAGGAAGGATTCTTTGGAACTGATGAATCAATGCTTGTTAAAAGAGCTGGTTTTAAGGTCAGCCTTGTAGAAGGTTCTATATTAAATTTCAAAATAACAACGAAGCCGGATCTGGAAATATTCGAAAAACTTTTTAACGTTTTTTAACTGTTTTTTTATCCGGATATTTGATACAGATACATTATGTAAGAGTGATCACCAGGTATTGAAATGAAAATCTTTTTAATTCAGGCCTGTGATTACTCTTTTTTTTTAACCATTCCCCCTCAATATTTTTTTTACTAAATAATGTAGCTTCCTTTTATCTTTCCTTTATTATATTTACCGCCTGAATTCAACTTCATGTTCTTCCTTTTATAATTAACTGTTTAATGGGGAGTTTTTTTGAGCTTATAAAGACCTCCATGTCAAATTAAATATTACGGGCTTTTTGTTTATGAAGAATAGACTTACCATTTTGATCTGCCTTATAATCAGTTCAGTTGCGTTTGCACAGGCTGAAATAACTCCTAGACTGGTCAGCCTGCTAAACTCAAGCAGCGCAGATGAATATCTGCATCTGCTGATCCTCCTTAAAGATCAGCCAGACTTATTACAGACTGGTTCAGATAGAAAAAACAGCAGCAATGAGAGGAGCCTTTCCCAGGCTGAAAAACACTTCAGCTTTCTTACTTCATTACGTGAGAATTCGGAGATATCGCAGAGAAATCTTCTGAGCGTAATAGAAAAGAAAAAAGAGGATTTAACTGTAAGGCAATATCAGTCTTTCTGGATTGCAAATATTATAGCTATAGAGGTTAAAAAAGAATTTGTTTATGAATTATCTCTCAGAGATGACATTGAAATAATGGATGTAGATGCTCCGGTTAAAAATGAAGTAATTACTGATATCAGAGCTGATGCCTTACGAAAAACTGCTTCAAGCGTCGAGCCCGGCATAAAGATCATCAATGCTGATAAACTCTGGAAACTGGGCATTACAGGCAAAGGCAGACTGGTTATGAATATAGATACTGGAGTAGATGGTGATCATCCGGCTCTTAAGGATAAATGGCGCGGACGCCGCGTAAGTGCAAAACAAGCCTGGCTGGACCTGAAAAACAATACATCAGTACCATACGACTCTGTTAATCATGGAACTCATACAATGGGACTGTCATTAGGCTCATCAAAGCTGACCGGTGATACAGTAGGCGTAGCTCTTGATGCTGAATGGATTGCTTCAAATGCCTTAACCGGCGGTAACCCGCATACATCAAGAACAATTACAGCATTTCAGTGGGCTATGGATCCTGACGGCAATCCTTCTACAACTTCTGATGTGCCGGATGTAATAAACTGCAGCTGGTATGATGGTGATACTACAATAAACTATTGCGATAATAACAACATATATAAACGTGTTCTCGATGCACTTGAACAGGCAGGCATCGGAGTTATTTTTTCAGCCGGTAATAACGGTGCAAAACCTCAGACTATTTCAAATCCTCAGAATATTAACACAAGCCTTGTAAATACTTTTTGTGTCGCAAATATTGACGGCCAGAAATACCTGCAGGGCGATCTGAATCCGGTCTATGCAAATTCAAGCAGAGGCCCATCAATCTGCGGAGGAACTGGATCGCTGTTGATAAAACCTGAAGTATCAGCTCCCGGAACTTACGTAAGATCATCTGTCCCAGGGGGCAAATATGCTGAAATGCCAGGCACCTCAATGGCAGCCGCCTATGTCTCAGGGGCATATGCTTTATTAAAACAGTCAAATCCTGAAAAATCAGCCGCCGAGATAAAACTTGCTCTCTACTATAGCGCTAAAGATCTTGGTGAGCCAGGAGAAGATAATGTATATGGTATGGGACTAATTGATGTCTTTGAGGCATTTAAATACCTGAATCCGCCTGATAAAACTGCACCAACAAAGATCAGTGACCTATCGGTCTCTTTAGTTACCTCAAATTCTTTATGGCTTAATTGGAGTGCTCCTTTAGACTCTACAATGTTCGGTGTAAGGAAATATGACCTCAGATATTCAACCTCAGCAATCAAAGACTTAAATGATTTTAATGCTGCACTGCCAGTTCAATTGCCCGATACACCAAAAAGCTATGGTAAGTCTGAAAAAATTAAAATAAACGGGCTTGCTCCAAATACAACCTATTACTTTGCAATCCGTTCGGTTGACCTCTGGGATAACTGGTCTGAAATATCAAATATCCCGGTACAGACAACATTAAAAGCTCCGCAGGTTTCCCTGAGCAGAAACCTTATAAATAAGGATATATTACCTGGCTCGTCCTTAAAAGATACAATCGTTATAAGAAATTCTTCACCATTTGCCTCAACACTTGATTATTCTGTGGAGTTTATAAATAAGGATTACCCGGTAAACCAGCCTGAACTTACTGCACAAAGATCAGGCCAGCAGATCAGTAATGATTCCCTAAAATATGTATGGTATGACAACAATAATCCAAAAGGTCCTATCTATCAGTGGAATGATATTTCTTCAACCGGTACTGAAATTACTAACTGGACAGCTGTCGGCCCATATGACGCTAAGGATGAAGGTTATTCAGGACCTGTTTCAATTGGTTTTAATTTCCCGTTTTACAACAGGGAATATAATCAGTTATTTATTGCAGCAAATGGATTTATTACATTTGAACCTTTTACAGCTTTTACCAGTACAAATGCACAGATCCCTGCCTCTGCCTTACCAAATGGCTTAATTGCCCCATTCTGGGATGATATGGAAGGAAGAAGCCCTGGGAAAATCTATTGTAAGCAGGAACAGGGACGTTTTATTATTCAATATTCAAACTGGAGCAGAAGAGCTGCTAATACGGGCTCACTGACTTCACAGGTAATACTGACTGATAAAGGGAAAATATATCTCTATTATAACACCATAGCTCAGACAAATAATTCTGCAACCGTAGGCATTGAAAATCAGGATGGTGCAAAGGGAATTCAGATTGCTTTTAACCAGACTTATCTGAAAAATAATCTGGCTATTGAAATTTTACCAGAACCCAGATGGCTGACAATAAATAATACCTTCGGGACTCTTCAGAGCAACGCTCAAAGTGCTATTGAACTTAATTATAATTTAACTTCTAACGGCAGCTATTCAGGTGACCTGATAATAAGAACTAATGATCTGGTAAATCCCGTTCTTACAATTCCTGTTACATTAAATGTAAGTAACCTTGTGTCTGTTCCCAGAGGTGTGGTAAATCCGGTCGAATTCAGCCTTTCTCAGAATTACCCAAATCCATTTAATCCTGAAACTGTCATTTATTATTCAGTTCCTGAAAAGTCAGCCGTTACACTTAAGGTTTATGATCTTTTAGGAAGGGAGATCTCCTCACTGGTAAATGAAGTAAAAGAAAAAGGCAGCTATAAGACTGTCTTTAATGCCTCGGGCTTAAGCAGCGGGGCTTATATCTACAGACTTACAGCTGGAAATAATTCTGTTTCAAGGAAGATGACTGTGATTAAATAACAGGTAAAAATCTTTTGAATCTAAGGGGAATTTCAGGCTTCTTAAGCTTCTTGAAATTCCCCTTTTTTTTTGAAAGAATATAGGTTTAGAAATAATTTATTCCTTTCAAATTCCTATGATTTCCCTTAAATTAACAAAAATAAATTTTTAAGGATTATGCTTAAATCACTTCAAATCAGGGATTATGCGCTCATCGAAAAGATATTTGTCGAATTTGACAAAGGTCTGAATATTATTACCGGAGAAACCGGAGCAGGTAAGTCCATATTGATCGATGCGATGGGACTGCTCTTAGGTGAAAGGGCTTCAACAGATGTTGTAAGAAAAGGTGCCCAGAAATCCGTTGTAGAAGGTATTTTTGATGTTGAAAACCATTTGAAAGTAAAATCTGTTCTCGAAGAGGCTGACATCGAATACCAGTCAGAGCTTATAATGAGAAGGGAAATATCTCTTAAGGGTTCAAACAGGTGTTTTATTAATGATACACCCGTCTCGCTTTCTCAGATAAAAGAGGTGGGAAACCTTTTAGTAGACCTTCACGGCCAGCATGAGCATCAGTCGCTCTTAAGAAC
>JBLNEL010000404.1:0-3674 GCA_050262615.1 Bacillota bacterium | reverse complement strand
GAACCTTCGGCTGTTATCCCGATTAATCGGGTTGCAGGCGCCCAGCCCCTGCCCGCAACACACTCAGCACCTGGTTTTTGACGGTGACCTTTTTCTTAAATGCCCCGGTGTTTTAATTGCCTGAAGCTAATAAGTTTTTTCTGCTCCTCATCCCAGAGGTGAAGCATCATACTCCTGAAGCTTTTGCGGATTGTTAATACCGGAGCCTTCTGCAGCGCGGGAGTCTTCCTGTAGCACTTCTCCAGCAGGTAATTCGGTATCCCGGGGTTTAAGTGATGGATATGATGGAAGCCGATATTTCCGGAAAACCATTGCAGGACTTTGGGCAATTTGTAATATGAGCTGCCCTGAATGGCTGCTTTTGAATAATTCCACTCTTCCTTGTTTGCCCAGTATGTTTCTTCGAACTGATGCTGGACGTAAAACAGCCAGTTGCCAATGGATGTTGAGATGAAAATTATGGGAAGCTGAATAAGAAGAAACATTTTCAGGCTGACCAGCCATATCATTGTTCCTACAAGCAGTATAAGCACCAGATCTGTCCAGTATACATTCGGTTCAACTTTTTTTAAGGCTTTATTTTTTGAAGTCGGAAACCTGTACCATATAATAAAAACAATTGCCGGAATAAAAAGGAATAAAAATAAAGGATGGCGGTAAAGCCTGTACTTGATCCTTTCCCATTTGGACTTCTGCAGATATTCTTTGACTGTTATGGTATAAACGTCCCCAATGCCTCTGCCCTCAAGATTGCCGGCATTGGCATGATGGATGCCATGACCTTTCCGCCAGTAAAAGTAGGGAGTCCAGGTAAAAAAACTGCAGAAGAGGCCAACAATATTATTTGCCTTCTTTGATTTGAAAAAAGATCCGTGGCCGCAATCGTGCTGAATTATAAAAATACGCACCAGAAAGCCGGCCTCGGGTATTGCCAAAAGCAGTGTCAGCCAATAGCTGTATTCAACAGAGAGAAACATTAGATACCAGGTAATGAAAAAGGGGATAAAGGAATTCAGAAGCTGCCAGACACTTTTGAGTGTATGAGATGTCTGATAATTCGCGAGCATATTTTTCCAACTCCTGGAGCCGGTATTATCCATATATGGAAGACCTTATAAAATTAATAGGGTAAAAACGAAAAAAGGCGTCTTTTTGGTTTATTAAAACTATTTTAATTCGTTTATATCCGTATAGTATAAGGACTTGAGCCAGGAACAGCAAGCCACTTATCTATGACCATGAAACAAATGGACTTGCAAAGGGTTGATATTTTTGAATGGCAGAAAATCCGGCTATGATCCCGGAAGCTCTCGGTGTCAGGCTTTATTCCGCAGAGCAGGCAAGTTAACTTATTGAATAATTATCTTTTGTGTTAATGGCTTTGACTGATTAATGACAGCTTTCAGGAAGTAGACTCCCTTTGACAGGTTATTTAACAGCAATGTTGTAGTGCCGCCATTCAGCTTATCCCTTTTTACCAATTCTCCTAAAATGTTATAAAGCTCAACTGTCCCATCATTAACCGTGGAATTAAACCTGACATTTAAATGATTTCCTGCCGGATTAGGATAAACGCTAAACATAGGGACCTGGGCCTGCTCTTCATTTACTGAAGCATCCGTATCCGAAGTTATAACAAACCGGTCGATATTAAAGGAGGGCACTGCAACTAAGCTTAAACGCATTATCTGCAGCCCCGGGCTTAAATTGACCTTAATACTCACGGGCATAAGGGTTGTCCAGCTGCCTGTTTTGGGTACGGCCAGAGTCTGTGTGGCAGTACCCCCGAATTCAAACCGGAGTTTCCCGCCTCCATCCATGGACGCGGTATAAGCCGTAATTGTATAAACACCAGCCTGTTTGACATTAAGTGTATATTCAAGCCATTCTCCGGCAGCAACGTAAGCAAGCTGATATCCGCCCGGGCGCGCTTCTATATCCACACCTTCCGAAGGCCTGTAGGCGCCTGGAACATTGGCGGGATCAGTGTCGTGATAGGTTAAGCCCTCGCCGCCGATATCGTAATCTTCTGCTTCAATTATGCCGGGTGCATCAAAGGGGATTCCTTTATAGGAGCTTCTGTTTTTGGGAATTATAGTGACTTTAACAGGATAGGAGTACATATCCGCAGGGCTGTTCGAGATGGTAACCACCCGGTAGTAATATGTCGTCCCGGGTTTTAATCCGGTGTCATTAAATGAAGCGGCATCAGGACTTAATGCTGCAATTCCGGTAAACTGGCCGGCATCAGTCTTTCTCTCGATTCTTATTCCGCTGCCCGAGCTCGTCCGGTTTGTCCACTTCAGAGTTACATTTGTATCGTTTACAACTGATGCAGTCAATGCTGTGGGACCCTGTGGATAAGTTTTTGTAAGAATATCTTTTATTTCATCCCACGAGCGGCCGCTTCGGTTATAGAGCCCGAAATCCCCGCCGTCATCCCAGACCTGAAAAGCTATTCCGTTATTCAGGGCTTCCGAGACATAAGTTGAGTAATGATACATGCGGCTATTGTAATCGCAGGATTTTACGGCGCCAAACTCACTGATCATTACAGGAACGTTATTTTTAGCTGACCACTGAGCAACGGTTTGAAACATGGCTTTTATGCTGTTTACGTCTGAGGCAGTGCCCCAGGTGCCCTGTCCCAGGCCTGCAAAGTTCCATGGATCATAGGAGTGAAAGTAGCCCATGATGTAATTATCCTTTGGAATGGCTGCAGCCATTAATGCACCTGAAGGGGTATAATCATTTCCTGAATAAATGATAATACGTGTGGGATTTGTTTTACGGATTATCGGAATAATTCTCTGATTAAGATCATTGACCTGCTGGACAGACATCCCGAAGGGTTCATTAAGAATTTCAAATAACAATTTCTCGGATTTGTCCTTAAACCTGAATGCTACCTGAGCCCAAATGGTGTCGAAGCGGTCCCTGTAGTTTTTAATCGAGTAATTTTGCTTCAGCCAGTCCTCATGATGTGCATTTATAATTATATAAAATCCGCGCTGCAGCCCCCAGTCTACAACCTGTTCAACTCTTGCCAGCCACGCCTGGTCCACTGTGTAAGGAGCGTTTTCCATTGTATGCTTTTCCCATCTGACGGGAATACGTATACAGGTAAACCCAGCACTTTTATAATCATCAAAGTAATACTCCTTTACGGCACTGTTATTCCACCCGCCTTCAGTGGGAGGTTCCATTGTGTTCCCGATATTGATGCCGCGTTTTATCTGTTTTGCAGCTTCCTGCGGAGTAATTTGAGCCTTTGCTGTAAAATTAACGACGAAGAGAAATAATATAAGCAAGGACGTCTGATTTAATCTGGAAATGTTCATAGTTATTATATTATTGTGGTTATTGTAAAAATGTATTTTCTCATTTAATTCCATGCCCCACATTTAGTGCCAGAATGACAAGGGTAAATCTTAAATTCAAATTATTGTGATCTCACAATTCTCATCTGCAGAATTTTGCAATAAGGAATAAAATGGCGCAATAAGGCCGGGAAACGTCTTCAAAATCAGGTTTTTTCTTCAAAAACCCGTTTTTTTTAGCGGCTTTAATTTTTATCTTCTCAGATCTGCATATTCCAGGATGGTTTCATTTTTATTAAATCAATAATTTCTTTTATTAAATTAATAAAAATATGGGGCAGCAGAGGGACCTGC
>JBLNEL010000403.1:0-3576 GCA_050262615.1 Bacillota bacterium | reverse complement strand
CTTTATATCCATATCTTAATTATTTACTTCAGGATTTGTGGGAATTGGGCTAATGGGGCTTTGGAAATATCTTTCGGGAAGAGCAGGGAAGTGCCAAAATGAAAAAAGCTCAAAAACGTTTTCATCCGTCTTTGAGCTTTTATAAGCGGAAAGGGGGAGATGATGCGCAGAGCTTCAGAATCCTTTAAATTCAGGCTGTTTTGAGCAATTTTGTTCGACCGATGTCCTAAAAATGTCCTGAATATTTTGATGAAAAAAAATTAAGAATACCAACATTTAACCCGGTTATCATGTTCCCTCTCCACGGAATTTATGAATAGGTATAGAATCTCCGGATGTTCTCAAGTCATTCGATTTCAATTTAATATTACGACATTATCAAAAGCAGTGGCCAAATTGTGACCAGGAGAAAGTTTCTTCTTCTCCCGCTACCGGAAACGACAAGCAATTTTTCGTTTACAAAGATCACTTGTAGAAGTAAAATATTTGTTTTAAGTTAAACTTAATTTTCCCGAAAATAATAAAAAGGGATTGTTGTTATGAAAAAACTTGTCCTGTTCTCATCTATTATTTTAACTATTTTGTTTTGTTATTGTAATAAAAGTAGCAACACAGAACCTGTTACCAATTCTCAGGCTGAACCTCTTAATCCTGCTAACATTTCAATTGATTCTTTGACCAGAACTGTCTCCGAATTAAGCGGTGAAAAAAACGTAAGTATTCTTGGGAGCAATTATACTATCTTATCACGCAGTCAGTATTTCGAAGATAACAATAAGGCGGCTGAATATCTGAAATCCAGACTTAAAAGTTTGGGTCTTAAAATATTAGACCAAAAATATTCTTCTACTGGCCGGAATATTCTTGGCATTCAAGAGGGGGAAGACAAGGAAAATTATTTTATAATCTGTTGTCATTACGACTGCTATCCGGATAGTGCAGTTTCTCCCGGAGCCGACGACAATGCAAGCGGATGTGCCGCAGTCCTTGAGGCAGCACGTCTTATTTCCAAACTCAAACCGAATTACACTGTAATTTACGCTTTATGGGACGAAGAAGAAAAAGGAGAATTAGGCAGCGCGCATTTTGCCGATTCAGCATTTGCGACTAATATGAAAATCAAATGTGTACTGAATGCTGATATGATCGGATATGATAAGGACAACAGCAGATTGGCTGCTTTATGGCAGCCGCAGGAAAATGGTTCATTGCAGTATGCAAATATCATAAAGGATATTAATACCCAGTATGGATATGGCATTAATTTAATAACTAATGCTTCTGCGGGTCCAGGAGATGCTTGGCCCTTCTATGATAAAGGATTTCCTACAGTTTATCTTAGTGAAAAGATCAAATTTGATGCAAAGGATACAGAGGCTAACTTTAATAAATATTATCACACAAGCAGTGATAGATTAGATAAATTTGATAAAAATTATTTTGAAAAAATGAGCAAACTGGCAATTACTTCCTTTGCTAAAATGATAGGATTAGATTTAGCTAAATAGCAGCGATTTACAGAATAGAAAAAACGGCCATTTAGGCCGACTAAGAAGACCCAAATAATAATGCAAAAAGCCCAAAAACGTTTAATCCGTCTTTGAGCTTTTTTAAGCGGAAAGGGGGAGATGAAGCGCCCCCGTTCTAAATATTTGGAATTCAGGCTGATTTGTACATTTCCTACAAGTCGATGTCCTAAAAGTCGATGTCCTAAAAGTGTCCTAAATTTTAATGAACCACAAATTTAAGAATGTAAGGCAATTAAGATCTTTTATGTAACTGTTATTCCTTATTCCAGCCTGGTGAATTATTAATGTTTATTACTTCTTTGAAATTGATTTAAGAGCTTTTCTCATTAATTCTTCCAGTTCCTTTCTATACCCTCCATATTCATTTCGAATATTTCCGTCATTGTCTATTATAAATATCTGTCCAATTTCCGGATTTGAAAATTGCCTGTTAAACTCCCCATCAACCAGAACAATATTGCTTTTCTTAAGAAAACTGTTCTCTGGTCTATTCAGATACCGGCTTTTCAGTTCTTGTGGCGTGTCATGACAGTCAATAAATAAAAAGGTTGTGTTGGGAAAATCTTTTTGGAGCTTTTTTATTAACGACCATTCTTTCTTCTGGGGACACCAAAAACTTAACATCGAGGCGACAACGGGCTTACCTAAAAACTTGCGGAAATCAACAAGGTTCCCATTAATATCTTTCATTTTACGGTCGAGAAATGGTTTTTTGATATTTGGTCCATTATCTGAGAAATCCAGGTATTGAAGGCGGTCCTGCTCTTCCATGGACCTGATTGTCTTTTTTACACTTTCAAGATCTGCAGTCTGTTCGGTGTTCTTAAGAAAGGATGCATATTCAAACCAACCTTCAGCCCTCGTGGAATCGGCAGCAATGGATAACTCATAATACTTTCTTGCTATTGCGGTACTTCCCTCATCTAAAGCTAATCTTGCAAGCTGCCGGTTTGCCCAAAATTTATGGTATGGTGCCCTTAATGTGGGATAAACATCAGTGATAAGTTTTTTTACCAGAGGCATACCGATATTTTTCTTTACGAGTTGCTGAGCGATACTGTACTTAGCCAAAGGATCATATTTAAGAACAGAATCAATAAGAGGCGAAATAACTTTCATATCCTTTGTAATTTGAGTCGTCATCATAAAAATGTAGGTTAGTACACCTGGTTTGGCAAAAGAATTGGGGTACTTCTCCAGAAAGCGCTTGCAGGAATCAAGTCCGGTAGTTATCATTCCCAGTGAATCGTATTTTACAGAATACATCAGCTGATTATTGACATACTGAAGCATTTTCTCTTCTTCTTTAGAATAAGTGGTAGTCTGAGCATTGATGCCTGAATAAAGAAAGATAAGAGTGCAGAGGAACAAGACTGTCTTTTTCATGAGGTACCCCTTTATAGTCCTAAGGTCAGAGGATCAGAAATTACAATATGAGCTTAAAAACTATTTGGCAATTCTGAAAATTGACTAGGAGAAAGAAATTTTACATGTTCAAAACTTCAGCCTTTTGAAATTAGTGAAATTTAGAATTATTATAAAGCTTTTTTTCCTTATCTTTGCCGGGTAAATTCAACAAATAACTGGACCTGATTCTTAAATCTCTGTTGCTATTCTTTCTGAATTTCTTCAAAACCAAAGCTCAGCTAAAACTTGAAAACAGAATTCTCAGGAAACAGATTGAGATCCTGCAAAGAACAAATCCAAAGTTTAAGATAGGAATCCCGCTTGACGAGGGGCGTTTTCGGAAAAATTCCTGAAGAAAAATGGGGAAAGTGAGAATTATTTTCAAATGGGCCACATAGATGATCAGTTCACAAGAAGGGCAGGGAAGAACCAAAATGCAAAAAGCTCAAAGACGTTTTAATCCGTCTTTGAGCTTTTATAAGCGGAAAGGGGGAGATTCGAACTCCCGGTACGGTTGCCCGCACAACGGTTTTCGAGACCGCCGCATTCGACCACTCTGCCACCTTTCCATTTCTCCGTTCCTAAAGATACGAAGAATCATCTAATATGAAAAGTTGATTTTTTATCTAAATTGAACCTG
>JBLNEL010000402.1:0-2842 GCA_050262615.1 Bacillota bacterium | reverse complement strand
TCCTTCATGCGGCAATGATGATGTAAGAAGAATTGTCTTTATTGGCTTGTGATTTATCCGTGCAAATTGTATTCTCGTTCTTATTGCTCTATAGGCTTCACTTGGAACAGAATCCGGCTTTTTATATACTATAAACTCGAAATCTTTGTTTTCATTTGAAATATTTGTGATCTTTGGGATCCACCCCAGGAGATTTAGTTTTAATTTCTGGATCTCTTCGGGAGTATGTATCTTGTTGTCGAAATAACTTTTTGAAGTCACATATGCTATGCTTAAGAAAAATCCAACAAAACACCCTAGTATTATGATTAACGGCCTGTTGGGCTTAACCGGTTCATACGTAATTCTTCCGGGATCAACAATAAGAACATTGTCAGGAGTTGATTGCTCATTTATTATGGCCTCCTGATATTTTTCCTGTAACAGTAAATAAAGTTTTTCCGATTCCCCTTTCTCTCTCTCGAGTCTTGCAATATCAATCGTCTTTTTGGGTAAAGCATTAAATTTTGTTTCATACCGGCTGACAATCGAATTCAGCTCATTATATGAGGCTAGAAGTCCATGATATCTGACTTCTGCTTCAAGGACTTTTTGTAAAAGCTGCTTTACTTCCTGAGAACTTGATGCCATCATGCCTGCCTTGAAGACTTCAAGTTTATTATCCCTTTTCTCCTTAAGATCTGCTATTCGTGCATCATAGCTTTTTATCAGTTCACTATTTTTATTGTCATTCCCATTGCTCAAAGCAAGATCTCTTTTTAACTCAAATTGTGCTATCCCCTTCTGCAGCTCCTGAAGGTAAGGCTCAATTGCATATTTTTCTATATAGTCCTTTATACGCGGCTCCTGCCTTGCCAGTTCTGCTTTGTAATCCTCCAGACTCCTTTCTGCAATTGTCAGTTCAATTTTTGCTGCATTTTTTCGTGATTCAAAATCCGTTATCTGATTTATAAGCGCCCTTGATTGTTCATCCAAAGCAATAATGCCATCTTTTTCCTGATAGTTCCTTAGTGTGTTTTCTGCATTTACTAGTTTCTCATGTTTTTCTCTGCTCTGCTTTTCCAGATATCCCCTGACATTTATCATATGCATTCTGCTGAATGTCATATTCATTTCATGATATACATCAGCATATATTTTTGCTACAAGCGCCGCTTCATATGAGGATGTAGATTCAACTGATATGGTTATGATATCAAGTTCATCTTTCTGTTCTACTGTAACTTTCCTTTCCAATTCCTTTACAATTTTATATTCCGGAAGTATCTTCCACTCTCTTGACTCTTTGTCATAATTGAATATCATGTAATATTCTGGGAATTTATCGTTCCTTAATGAATCTATCAGTGCCTTTGCTACTTTTTCCCTTATTGTATAGCTATTCAAAACCTCTACTTCATTCTGCACAAAAGGGGTCTTCGAATCCCGTAAGTCAGGTGCAAAGGCTGCATCCAGAATGTTCCCTTTTGGTCTTGATATTTTAAGCATTGTCACTGACCTGTATATATCCGGACTGCTTAATGCATAAATTGTCGATAAGACGAGTAATGATAATATTATCAAAAGTACCGGCTTCCAATTTACTTTAATAAGAGCTATATAATCTTTCAATGAAACCGTATAGTCTGCCAGAACTTTTGCAAGTTCATTCTCAGCATTGTTGTTGCTATTTAGATTTTTCCTTATATCCATTTTCTATCCATTAATAATTAGACTACTATTTTTAAATACACTTTCATTTCACTGTGTGATTTTCATTTGTGATTTTCATTTGTGATTTTCATTTCAGGAGGATTTCGTTAAGTCGGTCTGTTTTAACTTATTTCTAGACTGTTATGCGTTTTCAATTTTTCCTGTCTTGATATAGCTCCGCCCGGTTATTTACAACTAAAGCTTTTCAATAAATCCCTAAAAAGTACTTTCGTCCTTTCTACCTATTATTACATATCCGAGTAATCCTATTGTGCGGAAAATTGAAGGCGTTTTTTATATAATTTTTTTAATATTATTTAATTTATTTTCCGCACAACAAACCCGTTCGGATATATTTATAGAAAGAGATTGTTCCATATTATACCTGTGAATCATGAACAGCAATGAAAGCATATCTGCTATGGATCATTTGCTAAGAATAACTATTGTTGAGTCTGAACATTCAATTACTGAAAATATTGCATGTAGTTTGAAAGAATCAGGTCACAATATTGCCGGTATGTTCAGCACCGGCGAAGAAGCAGTTAAAAATGTAAGAGCCGTTGAAACAGACTTAATAATAATGGATATGTGCTTAAAGGGAGATATCAATGGGATTGAAACTGCAGAAAGGATTATGTTAACCCAAAATATTCCTGTGATATTTATAACAGGGCAGACTAATCATTTGATTGTTCCCCCGATTGATTTTACAGAATACTATGGATTTTTACTGATGCCGTTTAATAGATGTGATCTGCTTAATATTATTCATCTGGTTTATGGTAAATATATTAAATCAATTAATTTCTACCGAAACTGCAGAAACTTAATTCTTGAAATTAATCCTTATAAAATTGATTTTATTGAAAAAGTCGACTACCTGATTAATATATTTGCCTCAAGTAATAATAAGGATAACCTTACGCAGGTAATTGAACTATTGTATGATCTGAAAAACCACCTTCAGAAGTTTGTTGATCCTGAGAAAGTATCTTTTATTTTGAATCAAAAGTACAAAAGGTCCGTTTATTCAATTCTTGGATATGCAGACTGCCTTCTTAATGAAATTGACAATATGGATACAGAGAAGATTAAAAATTATATCAGCTGTATAAGTATTTACTTAAAGGTTCTCTTTACCCCCGCA
>JBLNEL010000401.1:0-7729 GCA_050262615.1 Bacillota bacterium | reverse complement strand
TCATACAACAGGCTCGAGCAGGTAAAGATATGGATAGTTGGAGATAATAAAACTCCGGTTATTGTTGGAGACATTGCGCAGGAACTGACCAGTAACGGACTTGAGACGATTTATCTTGACGTTGAAAAACAGAAAGAGTGGGGGAAAAAATACTTGTCGTTTTATGACAGGATACCATATAATAACGAGACAAGAAGAAATATCGGTTATCTCTGTGCTTTGGAAGACGGCTGTGATCTGTTAATTTCTATTGATGATGATAATTTTCCGACAGAAGAAGACTTTATAGGACTTCATGCTGTTACAGGCAGCAGCTATAGTTCAGGTCTGATCAGTGAAGTCTCCGGATTTCATAATATCTGCGAGTACCTTCAATTTACTCCCGATAAATTAGTTTTTCCGCGCGGATTTCCATTTAAGCTCAGGGGGCAGAAAAACAATCCGGAAGTAATTAAAGCAAAGTCCGAGGTGAAGATTGGATTGAATACAGGCCTGTGGCTTCTTGAACCTGATATTGATGCAACCACATGGTTAAACGGAAAGGTCGAATCGATAAATTACTCGGGTGATAAAACTTACGTTTTAGATCAGAATACATGGACGCCTATAAACACACAGAATACCAGCGTGATCAGGGATCTTATCCCTGCTTATTTCTGCATCCCGATGGGTTGGGATGTTCCCGGAGGCAAGATCCAGCGATATGGAGATATCTGGGGCGGGTATTTCTTTCAGGCTCTTATTAAAAATACAAGCTATCATGTTGCCTTCGGCAGGCCGATTGTTGCTCATAAAAGAAATCCGCATGATTATGTAGATGACCTGCGTTTTGAATTCTGGGGAATGATACTTACCGACTGGCTGACCAATTACCTGATGGAGGAATTTAATCCCGAAGGTGAAAGCATGATAACAAGACTCGAACAGCTTTCAGATTTTCTGAAAAGCAGAACGGACAAGCTTCCTAAGTGGTGTCCTGATGAAATGAAAGGATTTATGAACTGGACTGCAGATAATATTTATTTCTGGGCAAAAGCCTGCGGAAAAATAATAGAATGCTAAAAAGTCTGCGCCGGAATATCGAAATTGTTAAAACCCATTTTATAGGCGACGGCAGTTCGCTCCAGAACCGTTTCCTGAAGGGTTTTATCTGGTCATTCTTAAATGTTGTTTTAGGGCAGGGGCTCAACTTCGTTTCGAATATTATTCTGGCCAGGTCACTTGGAAAGGAAATATTCGGCCAGCTCTGGCTTATTATTAATACATTTACAACATTCGGCATATTCCTAAGCTTCGGTTTTGGAATTACATTAACTAAATATCTTGCCTCATATAAAACTGCAGATATTAAAAAAGCAGGATTGCTGATAGGTAATGTGCTGCTTATTGTCTGTGCAGTTTCCCTAACCGGACTAATTTCAATTAGTGTGTGGCCGGATAAAACTGCAGCAATATTCCTCGGCAGTACACATTTGGGCGAAAAATTTCAGATTGCCTGTCATCTGCTTTTAATTAATGTCCTTATAAATATTTTCACCGGCGCGCTATCGGGACTGGAAGCATTTAAAGAGGTGACAAAATTAAACATAATTAAAAGTGTTGTATTTATTGTCTGCATATTGCTTCTCTTCTCAAATCTTACGCTTGATTATGCGCTTATCTTTACAATCATTTCAGGATACTTAAGCTGCATCTACGGCTACTATCTTCTGAAAGGAAAATGCCGGAATTTTAGTATTAATATGCGCATAGACCTGTTCTCCTTTGATCTGAAAGTGGTCCGGGATTATTCCCTGCCGGCATTTTTTATGACAGCAGTTACTTTCCCTACTACCTGGTATGCACAGACAATTTTGGCTAAGGCACATAACGGCTATAGCGAGATCGGCGTTCTTAACGCAGCAAACCAGTGGCAGAATTTTATTATGCTCATACCAACTATGCTTTCATCAGTAGCTCTGCCTTTGTTTTCATCAGAGATAGAGAGTGAAGACGGGAAAAATGGCGTCGCCTACCTGATGAATAAAAATCAGAAACTCTCCGTATTGGTTATTATTCCAATTGCAATTGTCCTGTTTTCTGTGACTGAACTGATCATGGGAATTTACGGGACGGAATATAAAACGGGTAAGGATGTGCTATTATTTATTCTACTGGGCATATCAATTTCAGCTATTGGATATCCGGCTGGCACCTTTATTCAGGCCCGCGGAAAAATGTGGCTGGCATTTACAATGAATTTCTTGTGGTCGTGTATACTTGTTGGCTCTACTCAGCTGTTTTCAGAACGCCTGGGTGCTTTTTCTTACGCGCTCGGATTTTCAGCGGCTCATATATTTTTACTTGTATGGGGATATCTTAGCGTAAAAGAACATATACCAGCAGATATGCTTAAAAGAACTTTTCTGATAACAGGTCTACTGATTCTTCTTGCGGTATATTGCTATCTGGCTCCGGCAGTGTTAAAATTATATTTAATCATTCCTTTACTGGCCGTGTTTTTCTACTATGCACTGGATATAAGTGATATTACAAAAATATTAATGATTTTAAGACAGAAACAAACACAAATATGAAATTTACATTAGTTACTACCTGCTATAATGAGATTGACAGTGTTAATAACTGGAAAAATGATGTAAGCCGGCAGACAAGGCAGCCGGATGAGATCGTAATAGTAGACGCATGTTCAACAGACGGAACACTGGAAGTGCTCAAAGAATGGGCTAAGACGGACAGGCGTGTAAAGCTTATTGAAAAGAAAAGCAAACCTGCTGCAGGCAGAAATCTAGCGATTGAAAATGCAGAGAATCAATATATTGTGTCGACAGATATGGGATGCCGCCTGGATGAAAAATGGTTTGAAAAGTTAAGTGAGCCGTTTGAAAAAAACAGTGAAATTGATGTTGCTGCAGGAAATTACAAGGTTTTGGAAAATAGTCTCATGTCTCCAGTTGCATGGGCAGATTACTACATTAATGACCGTTATAATATTGTACTGGAAAATAATTTTTTACCATCGAACCGTTCGGTTGCCTATAAGAAAAGTGTCTGGATTGAATTAGGCAAATACCCTGAAGATTTGACTTTCGCAGGGGATGATGCAGTCTTCGGACTGCAGTTATATAAAGCTGGTTACAGGTTTTTTTATGCAAAAGATGCTGTATGTTACTGGAACCGACATACTGCACTAAAGGATTTCTGGAAAGAGCAGTTCAGATACGGCCTTGCAAACGGAGAGGCAAATATACTGCCGCAAAGATTCTGCAAATATTATAAATCAAAACTATATATGCCGGCAGTATATTTTCATGCTGTAAAAAGAGCACTGCTGAACAGTTCTTCTGCAATAAAAATGGCAGTAAAAGATAACAGAATGATGCCTGCCTTGTATATTCCTTTTCTGGTATACGGGAACTACAGGAATTATTATTACGGATACCGCAAAGGACTCTTCAACGGAGAAGTTAAATGTCAGGACTGTCGTAAAAGGCTGGAGCCGAATGGTGAGAAAACAAAAGTATTTCAATTATCAGAGCCAGTAGAAAAGCAATAGAAATAAGGCAGGGAGAGCTGAAAATTGCGAAGAATAGTTAAAGCATTTCTTTATTACTTTTTTAATTCAATAGTGACAAATATCCCGGTATATTCTCTACGTCATTTTTATTTGCGGAAAATTTTAAGAATAAAAATCGGCAGACAGACCGCTGTTCATATGGGATGTTTTATTACAGGAGATAACATTAAGATAGGTAATAACAGCGTTATTAACCGGAACTGCTACCTTGACGGCAGGGCAGGTGTGGTAATTGGAAATAATGTAAATGTTTCTCCTGAAGTTTACATTTTATCACTAACGCACGATGTCAATGACCCTTCCTTTAAGACTATTGCAAGGGAAGTTGTCATTGAAGACAACAGCTGGATTGGAGTAAGGGCCATAATAATGCCGGGTGTAAATCTGGAAAAAGGCTGTGTTGTTGGCGCTGGTGCTGTGGTAACAAAAAGTTTTCCATGTTATTCAATTGTTGCCGGAATTCCTGCATCTCTTAAGGCAAAAAGAAGTGAGGAATTAAATTATCAGACCTCTTATTTTCCATATTTTAATACGGATATAACGAAACGATGAATATTCTTGCTGTAGTGCCATTTCTGCTGCACGAAAATGTAAAACATGGCGGGGGCAACCAGGTCCTAAGGACAATAAAAGGGCTGGCTTCTGCAGGCAATGATATTTACCTTGTCTGTATATCAGAACACGAACCCGGGAAATACAAAGAAGAGACAGAATCACTGAAGTCATTCTGTAAAGAGATTCATGTATTTCAGAAGAACAAACTTAACTTTCTTAAAAAGACAATCAGCTTTCTGAGGCCTTCGCTTCCGCCGCATGCAAGAAACATTTTAAGCAGCGGGGCAGAGCAAAAAATTAAGTCGCTCATTGACTCGGGCAAAATTGATCTGTCGTATATTTTCTTTGCCTATTCGGGGGCATATCTTGATTTTATGAAAAATTCCCGTACACTTCTGGTTATAGATACCCAGGAGGTAGGATCCAGAAAGTATAAGATGCGTTTTCAAAGTAATATATCTCTGATGCAGAGACTGCATGCCATAATTACTTATATCAGGGAAAAGAAATTTGAAAAAGAGGTTTTTGAAAAAGCCGACCTTGTCGTTACAATAACTGAAGAAGAAAAAGAATATATTCTTTCTTACTGCAAGCCAAAGGCTTTTCATGTTGTTCCGCCGATGATAAATGTGGAGAACATAAAGGAATACAAAACAGAAATTTATGAGAATTCGCTTCTTTTCTTTGGCTCATTTGCCCATCCGCCGAATCATGAGGCCTTAAATTGGTTTTTGTCCTGTGCTTTTGAGACAATTAAGCAGAAACAGAAAGATGTTTGTCTTTACATTGCCGGAGTTGATTCAGATAAATGTTTCGGGCATCTTAATTCAGGAAATATCCGTGTTGTAGGTCAGGTTGATGACATATATGAATGGATATCAAAGGTTCAGGTTGTCATCTCGCCGATTATCTCAGGCGGAGGAGCAAGGATAAAGAACATTGAGGCCCTTGCCATGGGAAAACCGCTGGTCACAACAAAACTTGGGGCCGAAGGACTGCTATGCCGGGATGGCTACCGGGTTGCAGATAATCCGGAAGATTTTGCTGACAGAGTAGTTGAATTGTTAAAGAGCAAAAAAGAAAGAGATGCTGTTTCTGCCAGGGCTGCAGAAATGATCAGGAATATTCATAATGTTTATACAGTCGGCACAATGCTTGACTCAAAGTTAAGGGATCTTCAGCATTTTTCAGATAATAAATCAGTTGCAGTAAATAAAGATTAAATAACATATGTACACAGTTATATTTTTGCTTTCAGTATTATTGTATGCACTTTTGGCAAAGAAAGAAAATGTCTTGCTCTTTGTCTTATTCTTTCTGCCGTTCCAGGTATTATTAAAAGCCTTTTTTAATTATCTGGGAGAAGACAGCAGTGCAATAGCGATATGGAAAGAACTATCGATGGTTATTCTTTTATTTCGTGTCCTGCTGGATAAGGGAAGCCAGGCTAATGGAAATCAGATCAATCCTTCCAAAGTTGTGATGTTTTTCCCTGTAGTAATTGTAATGTTCTGCTTCCTAATTGCCAATGATAAAGTCAGTGCCTTAAGCTCGGCAAAAAATATAGCTTTCCCGATACTTTGTTTTTTTGTGGCCTATAAGGCCGACATACGGATAATGAAAGATATCAATATGATAAGGGGGCTGATGATATCTGCATTAATATCCTTTGCAATAGGATATATTCAAAAGTTTATGATGAACCGTGAGTTTGCTTTCTTCAGGGGAATTGCAAGCGGTATTTCCGGCACCGGTGAACTGATGTTCAACCAGTCAGCTACGACTATCATGGGAGTAGAAAGGATGTACGGGGCATTTACCGGTCCGAATGAATTAGGCTTGTATACAGCAGTGATTCTTATTCTGATCTTATATGTAATTCTTTTCAGGTTTAAGGAAATAAATAAGCCGACAAAGATCCTTACAATAGTGACACTGGTTTCGGGAGTCTTTGTACTGCTTGCAACATTTTCCAGAGTTGCATGGGTTTTTACGGCTGTTTCGAGCTTTCTGCTGTTAAGAAAACATAATAAAAAGAGAATGTTCAGATTAGCGGTTTTTATATTGGCGATCGGAACTGTAATTGTTTACTTCGCAGTAGAGTTCCTGCCTGACCTTTCAAAGGTTGCAGTTGAGTCGGCTAATTTAAATGAGGCAAGTGCCTCGGGAAGACCTCTGGAATTTATTACAGGTCTTAATAAGATACTTGAAAATCCGCTGGGGCTTGGATTAGGTTCGGTCAATTATGCTTTCAGCAACAGGTTGTTCAGTACGGAAATTTATTGGTGGTTGATATTCCTGGAGACGGGGCTGATCGGCGGATTCAGTCTGATAGTCTTGTACCTGCACATTATAAGCAAAATAAAAATATTTTCGAAAGACAGGGGCAATGGTTTTACTTCAATTGCCGTAATCCTTTCGGTCGTAACGATATTTGCGGGATTGGGTTCGGTTGTTATTTTTGAGCCGATATTTATGGTATATATCTGGACTATTAACGGACTGGGAATAAACGAGTCACTTTAAGCTGCTGAGCTTATTGATTGCTGCGGCGTAATTATATAACAGTTATTTAATGACCTTTATTGCTGATCTGTGTTATTTAATGAACTTTGTTATTTAATGATTTTTGCATGAGTAAAAGTAAATGGCATCTCCTTTAGTATCCATCATTATTCTTAACTGGAATGGTTATGAAGTGACCAAAGATTGTATTGCTTCATTAAAAGCAGTTGAGTATGATAATTTCAAAATGCTTGTAGTCGACAATGGCTCAAAGGATGGGTCAGTAGAGAAACTTTTATGTGATTACAGCGGGGCGATAGAAATACTGGCTTTAGACAAGAATTATGGATTTGCTGAAGGCAATAACAGAGGAATTGATCATGTCCGTAAAAAATGCAGCCCGGATTATATTCTATTGTTAAACAATGATACCGTAGTTGATAAAAATTTCTTAACACGGATGATCGATGCAGCCGAGAGTGAAAAAGATGCTGCGCTGGTTGTGCCGAAAATATTTTATTATGATGCACCAGATGTATTATGGTATGCCGGCGGGTATTTTAACAGATTCTCAGGCATGGGGGAACACTACGGTAAAAACAAAAAAGATGATAAAAGATATTCAAGCCGTAAGATGATAAGCTTTGCAAATGGATGTGCATTGTTAATAAAGGAATCATTGCTGAAGGAAGAAAAAATTTTAGATGATATCTTTTTTGCAAACTGCGAGGATACGGATCTTAGTGTAAGGGTCGTTCGGAAAAATAAAAAGATCATTTATGAACCTGCAGCTGTTATTTGGCACAAGGTAAGTTTCAGTTTCAGAAAAGGCAGCGGCAGCTGGATTGCATTTTATCTTGCAACGAGGAACATGATCATTCTGCAGAAAAAACATGCCGGAAAGTCAATGCAGCTGGTATTTATGTTTTATATGATGCTCAGGTGGGTTCTTTATTTAGAGGCAAAACATATCTTGAAAGGGGAATGGAAGATCTGCCGTGCAATATTGCACGGACTTCAGGATGGCTACAGCAGCAGATTAAGATTTGTCGGATAAAAGAGTAAGAAAAGAAAGTGACTGAAAAATTATTA
>JBLNEL010000400.1:0-3965 GCA_050262615.1 Bacillota bacterium | reverse complement strand
TGGTAATTATGGTAAGTTTTTGCTTATGGAAAGATTTTCAGCTAAACGATTGTAATTATTAGTTCTACTGCCAAAAATCTTTCCATAATATTTAACTGTTAAAACTTATCGGCACAACTCTTGAAGCCAGTTTAGTAAATCTTTATCTTCCTCCCATACAGGGATATTTTCCGGAATGGCTGGCATGTATGCAGTTTCCAACACTTTTCTTTTTATTTCCGTATTAACTTTTAGATAAATTTCGGTTGTTGTAACATTAACATGTCCTAATAAATCTCTGATATAAATTAGATTAACTCCAGATTCTAATAAATGCATTGCCTTTGTATGTCTTAGCATATGCGGGTGCAGGCATTTGGGGAACAAAATTCCGGGATTAGATTTCTTTGCAGACAACAAGTATTTTGAAACTATATAACTGATACCAGGACGGGTCAAAGGGTTGCTTCTGGGATTATAAAATAATGGATGGTCCTGTTTCCCGTTTTCTATAAGATGGCATTCTTTCATGTAGCTTGTAATTAAATTCTGTGTTTTCTCCATGATTGGGACACACCTTTTCTTATTTCCCTTTCCTGTCAGGATAATTGTCGCCGGCTTCTCTAAGCGGACATCTCTTACTTTTAAGCTGATTATTTCCTGAACCCTCGCTCCGGTATCATAAAGTGTTGCCATGAGAGTCAAATCGCGGCGGCCCCTTCTTTTTCTTGTGTCCGGCTGTTCTAAAATGCATTTAAGGCATTCTTCTGAGAGATATTCAACTGTCTTTCTTTCCCGTTTCTTAAACGGTATGCCAAGTATTCTTTGGCATTCCAGAAGGATTTCCGGTGCTTCAGACTGAGCATATCTGTAGAAACTGTGTATAGCAGCAAGTCTCTGGTTTCGGGTATTAATGCTGACCAAATGAGTTCTTTCTAGCCACTGCAGAAAATCTCTGATTGTCTTTGTATTTATTTTGTTAAACGTCAGGTGTTGAGGCTTAATGTTAAGTTCCGACTCGTAATATTTAATCAGCTGTTTGAAAGTATCCCTGTAGGATTTTATTGTGTTAGTGCTTACATTCCTTTGTCCCGGAAGGTAATCAGAGAGAAAGCGTGTAAGCATTCCGGCAAAATCAGTCTGCTTCATTTTGCGAGACCTCCGGTATTAGCATTGAAAAATTCTGTTCTACTGATGCTACAATATCCGGGTATAAATCAGCTGTAAGCCTCAGATAATGTTGTGTGCCCCTTAAGTCAACATGCCCCAGATAAACTGAAAGATATGGCAGAAGATTAGTAACATCCTCTTTTGCCAGGACCCAATTCTTCAGACAGTGAACTGCAAATGTATGCCTGAAATCGTGTACTCTGGGCCCTTTGCCTGAATGAGATATACCAGCTTTCCATATTATGTTTCTGAATAAACTGTAAATTGTATCTACACCATAGCGTCCTCCTAATGGAGATGGGAAGAGAAAAGGATTATCACCTCTTCTAATACCGTGGACCTGGCCCATATATTTCCGGCACCGCTCAGTAACACTGCCTGCCATTGGAACAATCCGCTGCTTGCCGAACTTAGTCTCTCTTATCAATAAAGTAGATTCCTTTAAGTCAATATCACCAAGCCTTAGTTTCAATGCTTCTGATATGCGTAGACCGCAGCCATATAAGATTCTGAATAATATGGGCAGCATAAGGTGCCGGTTTGGGGATGCATCTGTATAAGGATAGAGGTCACATACGGCAAATATATTTTTTAGCTCACTTTCTGAAAAGATGTAAGGTATATAGGAGTATCTGTCAATACTTATTGCTCCGCTGGGGTAAATGTATGCCGGATAGTTCAGCCTCGCCATGTACTGTGCAAGCCCTCGTATTGCAGAGATCCTGTGGGCTCTGTTTCTTTCTGTTTCAGTAGGAGTTTTTGCTGTCCATTTCTGTACAAGATTCTTTGAAAGTGAAAGTTCTTCCCAGCCTTCTTCGGTAACCATTTTATCAAAGGTTTTCAAAAGAGAAGGGGCTTTTGTAAATTTATAACCCACAGCTCTTTTTTCTTCAATATAACCTTCTATAAGCTGACTGAATATACTTTGAAATGTATAATTCTTTTTTGTTGGATAATCCTCTTTAGTTCTCATTTTACTGCTACCTCCTCTGATGATCAGGATCAAGTGCACATAATCTTAAATGTCCAATGGCAGTTTGAAGATATGTTACTGTAGATGTGGAATTTATATGCCCCAGGATTTCTGAGATTACAGGAAGCGGAGTCCCGTTTTCAAGCAGGTTACTTGCCAGTGTATGGCGCAGGGAGTGTAATCCGTGTCTTTTTTCTTTAGAAACACTGATTCCGGCACGGCGTGTATATTTTGTTATCATATTGTGAAGATTAGCATTTGGTCCGAATGCTTCAAAAGGAGCATTCATTCTGATAAATACGTAAGGAGAATCAGTTTTAGGGCGGGCATTTTTCAGATAATCTATCAATGACCAGCCTATATCTTGTAAAATAGGGTATGTTATTGGGGCTTTAGTCTTAGTCTGGATTATTTCTATTGTCTTTTTGTCCCAGTTCAAATTAGAAAGCATCAGGGATTTAACATCCCCGACCCTCATGCCAAGTTTTGCCACTAAAAGAAGAATAGCATAATCTCTTTTGCCGGTAGGATTTCCCCGGTCAATTCCAATAAGCATCCTGTGCACTTCTTCTTTATTCCATACTGAAGGAATCCTTGGATAATAATATTTATTTTGTTTGGGTACCTTAAGTGAAAGATCATAATCCATAAACTTGCTTAGATAAAGAAAGCGCAAAAACACACGGAGGGTTGTCAGGATTGAACTGATACTTTTCTCATGATGATGAAATATAGTTTTTACGTAGCCGGAAATAATCTCAGGGGTAATTTGTTTTACACTCTGAAGTTTAATTGAATCGAGGTAATCTATAAAGAAATATAATCTCTGCAACCTGGTCCGCATTCCGCGTTTCGAATAATCCCTGCTTTCACATTCAGCTTCATAAGCCGTTAGTTCCTGTTCAAACTGAAGTGGTTTTTTGTAACTCTTTTTCTTGACAATCCTTTTTACTAATACTCCATGCAGCTGATAGTCACCAAGTACACGGATTTTTCTAATATGGTTCCGTTCGCCTTTTGACATCTTGTTATTATAATAGTCAACCGTACAATCATATACATCGTGTAAATACTTGCGGCCAAGTTCTTCAGAAAAATATTTTTCGTTGTGCTCCTGCAGATAAGCACTGAACTTCTTATAAAAAGCGTGAAATTGGCAATAAGTGTTATACCCGTAATTACGTCTTTTCAGTTCTTTTAAGACCAGGTCGATAAGTTCATAAATGGTTAGTTTTTGTTCCATTGAATACCTCTCAAAAATTAGTTGTGGGAAATAATTTGAGAAATATTATGGCAAGAAAAATTGTGAAATGTACAATTAAAACAAGCAGTTAACTGAAAATCTTTCCATAAGCAAAAACTTACCATAATTACCAGTACCTGTTGGACCAATGAAGAAGATGTTCTCTGCTTTTTCTATAAAGCGGCAGAGAGATAATTCCCTAAGCTGTGCAGCCTTGATCGACGGATTAAACGTAAGGTCAAAGAGCTCAAGAGTTTTTGATGATTCAAGCTTTGCATTTGTAATAAGCCGTTCAAGCGTTCGGTTACGTCTTACCTGAAGTTCATCAGATACTATCATCATTAGCAGTTCAGTGTACGAGAGATGATTTTGCTCTGCTTCCATGATCCTAAGTTCCAGAGTCTCAGAGGCTCCAGAGAGTTTAAGTTTCTTAAAACTTGATATTAGTTCTGAGTAATTGGGCATTATAGTTCCTTTGTTTATTGATGAGTAAAATAGTCTGCACTTCTGACAAAGCTTTCTGTCTCAGGTGAAAGTGTCAGCTGATCGTTCTTTGTTTCATTATTCAGTTCCAGATGTTTTTCTATTATGTTCTTAAAC
>JBLNEL010000399.1:0-6345 GCA_050262615.1 Bacillota bacterium | reverse complement strand
ATCATCGTTCTGCTGTTTGCTCTTATTATCTACAGTTGTTCCTCTTCCGAACTTGTCCATTGAAAAACCGCTGGCAGGAAACTGATTGTTCTCCTCAGGCAGCAGCGATTTGCTTCCCTTTACTCGGAATATGGTCGGAACATCCAGATCTTCTGTCTTTGGCAGTTTTAGTTCCTGCTGCTCAGACTGATTTGCTCTGTATCCGCTTCCAAAACTATATGCTGTGTTTGATGGCTGAGGCTGCGGCTTTGATACCTGTGGTGTCTCCTTAAGTACTCTTTTTCCTGTTTCAAAACCGGTTGCAATAACCGTATATGATACATACTCGTTCATCTCTTCTTTGTTTACCCAGCCGAAAATAACGTTTGCCTCTTCGCCTGCAGCATCATAAATAACTTTGTTGCCTTCATCAATTTCATGCATCGTAAGTGAACTTGAACCGGTAACATTAAGTAAAATGTTCTTCGCACCTTTTATGCTTACACCTTCAAGTAATGGCGAGGAAATTGCCTTCTGCGCTGCCTCAATTGCACGGTTTTCTCCGCTTGCAATTCCGCATCCCATCAGTGCCTCACCGCTCTGACTCATTACCGACCTTACATCAGCAAAATCTACGTTTATTATTCCGCCAATTGTTATAATATCAGCAATACCGCGCGTTGCTTCATATAAGACTTCATTCGGCTTGTCAAAAGCCTGATTTGCTGAGACTGAATGATCCAGAATATTTAATAAACGTTCATTTGGAATTACTATAAGACTGTCTACATATTGCCTGAGCTCCTGTATACCCTGCTCGGCATTCATCATCCTTTTCTTCCCTTCCCACCTGAATGGCTTTGTTACTATACCAACTACAAGCGCCCCAAGACTCTTTGCTATTGAGGCAACTATTGGCGCCCCGCCTGTACCTGTTCCGCCCCCCATTCCGGCTGTAATGAAGACCATATCGCTTCCTTCAAGTATCTTCGTGATCTTGTCACGGTCTTCTTCTACTGCTTTCTTCCCTACGTTAGGATCAGCTCCGGCACCTAGCCCGCGCGTTACACTGGTCCCTATCTGAATCTTGTGTGCTGCTGAATTCTTAATTAAAACCTGGGCATCAGTATTTACTACTATGTACTCAACTCCGCTCAATCCCCTGTTGATCATACTTTCTACTGCATTGCAACCGCCGCCGCCTACACCTACTACCTTTAACTGAGCCGACATAGGATTTTCACGATCCAATGTTGCAAAAAATGACATAAACTTCCTCCTTGTTGTGGTATTTATAACTCGTCAAAAAACTCTTGTACTTTTTTGAATATATCTGAGATCTTTGTCTTCTTCTTTTCTTTCTTGCCCTTTATCGCTACTGCTGTTTCACTCGACCCTGAACCGGGTAACCCGCGCACTAAGCCTGCTACTGTCGCAAACTCTGGACTTTCAATATCGCTCGTAAGCCCCTTCCCTAAGTCCTGCGGAACTCCTATCCTTGTCGGTAAACCGAAAACTTCTTCTGCTAACTCTGTACAGCCTTTTAATAACGCTCCCCCGCCTGTCAATACTATCCCTGCCTTTACCTTGCTCTTAAATCCTGAACTCTTTATTTCATTATCTATCAGACTGAAAAGCTCCCTCATCCTTACATGTATTATCTGCGTTAGCAGACTTACTGGTATCTTAACATTACCCCTTGCACCAACAGCTTTTATAAAAATATCTTCATCACGTATAATTGAACTTTCGTTTGCATATCCATACTCTTTCTTCAGGTTCTCTGCTTCCTCTGTAACTATGCCTAACGACTCTCTTATATCGTTCGTTACCTGATTGCCTGCAACTCCTATTACTTTAGTGTGCTTAATGCTCTTTTTGTGGAATATTGCTATGTCTGTCGTTCCACCACCGATATCTATTAAAACTACACCTAGATCTTTTTCATTTTCTTCTAGCACTGAATAACTTGAGGCTATTGGCTGAAGTATATAATCCTGTACATTAAACCCTGCTCGCTCTACTGATCGCTTTATGTTCTGTATGGCTGGTATTGACGCTAAAACAATGTGATTTGTAGCCTCAAGCCTTGAACCGCACATACCGATCGGACTTTCTATCCCGCCTTGATAATCAATTGAGAATTCTTCTGGAATTATATGCAGTATCTGCCTGTCAGATGGTATCTTTATTGTCCTTACATCTGCTTCAAGCCGGTCCAGATCATCTTTCGTTATTTCGTTCTCAGGATTATTTATAGTTACATAATTCCTGTGACGCAGACTTGTTATATGCTCTCCTGCAACTCCTACATTTACTGTCTTGATTTCAATGCCTGCCCTGTTCGAGGCAATCTCCATTGCAGTCTTTATCGCTTCGGCCGTCTTGGCTATGTTCGCAACTAGTCCTTTGTTTAACCCGTCAGACGGTGCTACACCGAAACCAAGTATGTCTAGACTATTCTCCGACCTCTCTGCAATTATTGCACATACTTTTGTCGTTCCTAAATCAAGTCCTGCAACTATGTTTTTCTTCATCCTTTAATACCTTTTACCTCAGAGACTAAATCAGCTACACCTATGTATATTAGTTTTGAATATCTTAGATCCACATAGTTAATAAATGAATCTGCACTTTCCTTGTTTTTGGAGATCCTGTCCCAGACTTTCTCAAAGCTCATCAGCTTCTGCACTTCCTCTCCTCGGCCGAATACAACTTGAAAGTTATATCCCCTGAATCGAAGTACGATATCTTTACCATATCGCAAATCAATATCTGAAAGCTCCGAGTAAATTTCCGGATTTATCATCTTTACTGCTTCTATTAGCCTGAAGGCTGCCTTGGTCTCTTCAGTCTTAAGTATATCAAAACTCTTTATTTTCCCGGATATCAATGGATTTTCAATTACTGGCAGATCAAGATTCTTCGTGAAAGAGAAATATGGAACCAGCATAAAATTCTCTGTCATCAGATACTGATCGCTTTCAGTTAGCAATACTGCCTGAAAGGTCTTCTCAGTGATATTTACCTGTACTTTATCTTCATTGATAAATCTTACATCAGCTTTAAGAACGTATGGATGTTTCTCCAATCTGTCTTTGATTATTGAGAGATCTAAGAATCTGTAATCAGACAGTTTATTCAATCTTGCAAAATTAAAATATTCTTGCTTAGATAAAAAGTGGTTTCCGCTTAATTCTATCTTTTCTATTACTTTTTTTTCTTCTTTAGCCGAAAAAAGTGATAAATATACTGTCCCAAGCACTAAAGCAATAAAAATCAGTATGCCTGTAAGCCTGCTTTTACTTTTCATATTGTTTTATTGCTCTCTGACTTTTACTTATTTCCATTTCCGCCGTTAAGCATCTCAATAAATTTCTCCCCGTATTTCCATATGTCTCCGGCACCCATCGTAATGATTATATCGCCTTCTTTTTTTATGTTCATCAATGTCTGTGGTATATCATTTTTATCAGGAACATATATTACATTTTTGTGACCGAACTTCTTTGCCGTCGAAGCAATAAGATCACCTGTAATGCCTTCTATTGGCTTTTCTCTTGCCGGATATATATCCGTGCAGATGAAAATATCAGAATTTAAGAACGACCTCCCGAATTCAGCATAAAAGTCGCGCGTCCTTGTGTATAAGTGCGGCTGAAATATTGCTATCAGCCTCCTGTCCCAACCGCTGCGCACTCCTGATAATGTTGCATTAACTTCTGTCGGATGATGAGCATAATCATCTATTACAAGTATCTCTTTGTTATACTTGGTCTCAAAACGCCTGTAAACACCACTGAAACTTTCTAATGATTTTTTTATGACTTCAAAACTTATCCCAAGCTCTGTAGCAATTATTACGGCTACTAATGAGTTCTTTACATTATGAAGCCCCGGAATGTTTAACTTCAGCTCTCCAAGCTCTTTACCGAAATATTTCACATTGAATGTGCTTGAATATTCATTGTGCCTGATATCAATTGCCCTTACATCTGCCTGCGAGGTAAGTCCGTAAGTCACTACTTTCTTGTTTATAAGTGGAATAATATCCTGCAGAGCAGGCTCATCCAGACATAATGCTACAAAACCATAAAACGGTACCTTATTGGCAAATTCAATAAATGCCGCTTTTATATCATCAAGATCTTTGTATGTATCTAAATGCTCTTTTTCAAGTGTCGTAATTGCTGCAATCGTTGGAGTTAACTTCAGAAAAGTCCTGTCAAATTCATCAGCTTCAACTACTATAAACTCTCCCTGGCCTAATCTTGCATTTGTACCGCCTAGACTGCTCAGCTTGCCGCCTACAATTATCGTCGGGTCCACTCCCCCTTCGGTCAATACTAACCCTACCATCGATGTGGTAGTCGTTTTTCCATGCGTGCCTGCTATACCTATCCCATAATGCATCCTCATACATTCGGCTAACATCTCCGAACGCTTAATTACTGGTATCTTCTTCTCTATTGCTGCAGCTACTTCTGGATTATCTATCGAAACAGCCGAGGAATAAACTAAAACGTCTACATCCTTAAGATTTTCGGCTGAATGCCCTTCATATATCTCAACTCCAAGTTCACTTAAGTGCAGTGTTATATCACTCATTGCCCTGTCTGAACCTGAGATCTGGAATCCACGGCTTAATAAGATCTCAGCTATTCCGCTCATCCCTATTCCGCCAATACCTACAAAATGTACTTTTTTAATATTCTTAAACATTACCTTCCCTGTTCATCAAATTGTTCTTTATTTCCTTAAGTGTTTCAATTAAAGCTGTCTTGTTTTCATAATCATACGGCAATATAATGTATGGCAGCCGCCTGCTTCTTACTTTTATCCTCACTATCCGGAAAGAATTCTTGTTTATACGCTTCCTTTCCTTGGCCATACTTATATTTATTATATCTCTGATATTTATAACTTTTGTTTTTGACCCCTTCTTCAGAATTATCTGGTTATTGGTTATCTCAATGTGCCTGTTCAGATACATATTGTAGAGCATGCTGCCTAACGAGATTAAAACAATAAGTATAAAGAAATATATCACCGGATCCCTTGTAATTAACTTGAACGATCCTTCTATAAACTCACCTTTTACAACTGCATAGAGTATAAGCGCAATAAAGTAAATAATCGTCGATTGATAATAAAACGACAAATTATATCTGAATACTTTCTTTATCCCCATTTCAGCACTCATAAATTCTCCGCCAGTTTTATAGCATTTTGAGCAATTATCAGAGCAGCTTCAGGCTTCCCTGCTTTTCTTACATTTTCAGAAAGCAGCTCTAATGAACTTTTATCAGATATTATACTCAGAACCATTTCCCCTAACTTCTCTTTTACCTGACTGTCAGACAGTAGAAGTGCAGCATTCTGGTCCGATAATGATTTTGCATTATAATACTGATGATTCGCTGCAACGTTTGGCGATGGAACAAAAACCGTCGGAATACCTAAGGCTGTCACTTCAGCTATCGTCGTGGCTCCGGCCCTCGAAACCAATAGATCAGCAGCTGAAAATGCTGAAGCCATATCATCAATAAATGAATTTACCCATACTAACGCGCTCTTCAGATCCTTATAGCTTTCATAATAATTTCTCCCTGTCTGCCAGATTACCTGAATGTTATTTCTTGTGAATAACTCAATGCTTTCTGCAACAGCACTGTTAACCGACCCGGCTCCAAGACTTCCGCCTAAGATAAGAAGTGTCTTTTTATCTGATGATAAATTGAATTTCTTTAACGCTTCTTCTTTTTTGATTATCTTCAGACTTTCTCTTACCGGATTCCCTGTCAGGAATACTTTACTGTTATCCTTTAGGTACTTCCTGGTATCTTCAAAACTTATATGAACCTGTTCGGCTTTCTTTTCTAAGATCCTTGTCGTTATCCCAGGGTAACTGTTCTGCTCTAGCAAAATTACCTTCGCCCCTAAAACATTTGCCCCCCAGATTGCTGGACCAGAAACATATCCGCCTGATCCTATTGCCACCCTTGGCTTAAATGAAGCATTTATATATAACGACTGAATAAGCGATACTAAAACCTTAAAAGGAAATAATATATTCTGAATATCAAACTTGCGGGCAAATCCCTTTATCCAGATTGTCTTAAATTTGTATCCAAGCTCAGGAACTACCCGGGCTTCAATTTTTGCCTTCGTACCAACAAAAAGTATCTCGGCTTCCGGCTTAAGCGCTTTTATCTTTTCGGCTACTGCAATCGCCGGAAATAAATGCCCGCCTGTCCCCCCGCCTGCAAATAAGAAACGGTATCTGTTTCCACTCTTCTGCTTCATCTTGCAGCCTTCACTTTTTCTTTTGCAGTCTTTAAGTCCTTTGCTTTATTTGAGGTAATA
>JBLNEL010000398.1:0-2572 GCA_050262615.1 Bacillota bacterium | reverse complement strand
TACTTTATGGAGAAAAATCACCTTATCACCATATTCTCTTACATCTACTTTATAGTTTTTAATTCTTGGGAAAATATCAGCTAATTCATTTAATTCATGGTAATGAGTAGCAAAAAGAGTTTTTGCTGAGCACCCGGGATTTTCATGAAGATACTCTGTAATAGCCCAGGCAATTGAAATTCCATCGAATGTACTTGTCCCGCGTCCAATCTCATCAAGTAATATAAGACTTTTCGAAGTCGCATTATTCAGTATATTGGCAGCTTCCTGCATTTCAACAAGAAATGTACTTTCACCAGCTGAAATATTATCGCTTGCACCAACTCTTGTGTATATCTTATCAATAATACCTATTTTAGCTTCTTTTGCTGGTATAAATGAACCGATCTGTGCCAGCAGCACCAAAAGTCCAAGCTGTCTTAAATATACAGATTTACCAGCCATATTGGGTCCGGTAAGGATTACAATCTGGTCTTCGTCGTTGCAAAGTATATAATCATTAGGAGTAAATTTCTCACCCGGTTTAAGTATTCTTTCAACAACAGGATGCCTGCTCTCCTTAATTTCAATTCTGTTAGATTCATCCAGCAGCGGCTTAGTGTAGTTATATTGGAATGCGCATTCAGCTAGTGAAAGATAGCAGTCGAGCCCTGCAATAAGCCGGGCGTTCATTTGAATCTTTTCCACTTCACTTGCTACAGCAAGCCTAACCTCATTAAATAGCTGATATTCAAGATCGTTAATTTTTTCCTCTGCGTTAAGGATCTTATCTTCATAATCTTTTAACTCAGGAGTAATAAACCTTTCACCATTAACAAGAGTCTGTTTCCGTATATAATCATCCGGTATTTTGTCCTTATGAGCATTAGTAATTTCTATATAATAGCCAAAGACCTTATTATAGCTGACCTTAAGTGATGATATTCCTGTCCTTTCTCTTTCGGACCTTTGCAGCTCAGCAATCCATGTCTTTGCATTTTTGGAAAGGTCCCTGAGTTCATCCAATTCAGGGCTAAAGCCATAATTTATTACACCTCCATCGTTAAGTGCAATAGGAGGGGAATCTACAATTGCTTTTTCTATTTTCTCAACCAGTTTGTCCAGATTTTCAAGTTTTTCATGTATTCGTTTAAGTGCAGGAGACGAGACATTTGCAAGAAGCAGTTTAATCTGAGGGATTCTTTTTAAAGATGACTTAACAGCAACAAGATCTCTTGGGTTTGCCTTCCCGGTACATACTTTTGAAACAAGTCTTTCAAGGTCTCCAATTTCCTTTAGTTCTGCAAAAAGGTTGTTCTTTAAGGTTTTATTATTATAAAACTCCTCGACACATTCCTGCCTTTGAAGAATAGTCTCCAGCCTTCTTAAAGGCGCCGAAATCCATTTCTTAAGCATTCTTGCGCCCATTGCAGTCTCTGTTTTATCCAAAATAGATATAAGGGAGCCCTCACGGCCTCCATCATTCATGCTAAAAGTAATTTCAAGGTTTCTTTTCGTCGCGAAATCAAGCAGCATATATTCCTGATGACTATATCGCGAAATTTTATTCAGATGAGAAAGATTTACTTTCTGAGTCTCCTGAAGATAGTTCAATACAACACCAGCAGCTATTATTCCCAACTGCAGGTCGTCAATGCCAAATCCTTTAAGATTAACTGTATTAAAGTGGGATGAAAGACTATCTTTGCAGTAGTCAAAGTTAAAGATCCAATCATCCATCCTGGATATACGCAAGGTTGAATTAAGTCTTTGGACAATACCAGAAATCTGTTCTTTGTCTTTTTTATGTACAAGGATCTCTGCAGGGTTGATTAGTTCTATTTGCTGTAAAATTTCATGTTCCGGGACTTCATAGGCAAAGAATTCACCAGTAGAAATATCACAAAATGATAAACCAGCATAAGAGTCTTTGATGAAAACACTTAAAAGGTAATTATTTTTTTTATGATCCAGCAATTTATCAGATAGTGCAACACCCGGAGTTACCACTTCTATGACTTCTCTTTTTACAATACCTTTAGCAAATTTCGGATTTTCGGTCTGCTCACAAACAGCAACACGAAAGCCAGCACGGACAAGTTTTGGTAAATAAGAATCCAAAGCGTGGAAAGGGAAGCCTGCCAACGGAACATCTCCAGCTGAACCATTTGCGCGTCTTGTTAATGTAATTCCTAGTACTCTTGATGCTGTTTTTGCATCATCTTCAAAAGTTTCAAAAAAGTCGCCAACCCTAAACAGCAATATTGTGTCAGGGTTGCTTTCTTTTATTTTATGATATTGAGACATTAAAGGAGTTGACATATCACCTTGAGTTTTAATACAAAAATATGCTTAAATGCCAATAATATCAATTTCAGCAGTCTGAATAAATAAACAAAAAACGGAATTTTGCATTTTCTCACAAAATGGTTTATGGCTAGTTAAAATATATTTTGGTAATTTATATTGCGTCGATTTTGATCAAAGGATTTATTAAGCTTTAATTTAAAGGCGGATCGTATTGTATTAAAGTGTTTTTCAGGTCAGTTTACCTTCTTGAGATAAAGATTCAGGGCAGATTTATTAATTAAAA
>JBLNEL010000397.1:0-3200 GCA_050262615.1 Bacillota bacterium | reverse complement strand
AATCCAAATTATTTACTACAAATCCTTAGATATGATTTTCTTCTTAAATATATTCAATCATCATCACAGCATGGATTTTTTATGAAAAGACTTTTTCTCTTATTCGTTTTTTCGGTAATTTTTATTTCCTGTTCATCTTCCGTTCCGAAATATACTCCGTTAAAAACCCACGGGGAAATGCTTTCAAACTACAATGCATTTTGTAATTTAATGGATACATATTATCCCTATTTTGATATAGTTGGTTTTAATTGGGATAGTTTGAAAAATGTACACCGGCAGAAATTACTTACAATAACTACAGAGGATGGTTTTGTAAAGAACATCAGGCAAATGCTATCCGCTTTTCAGGACCCCCATTGCAATATTGTATGCCCTAACGATGAAAGCCTGTTTTCAAAATTATTATTCCATAATGATGATCATTCATTTTCACTCATATTTGAAAACATCCTTAATGAATATGGGTCTCTACCTTTCAGATTTACTATTGTACATAATATGGCATTGGTCTCATATATTGACAGCACCAGTAATGAATACAAAGAAGGTATCCGGCTGGGAATGCCTTTGGAAAAGGTTGACGGTATACCGGTTGATAAATATATCGAAGAGAAATATATCTTTGCCTACCGGAAGGATTCAAGATTATCTAAACTTGTGAATTTAGATCTTATATTTGGCAGACCGGCTACGAAAACGCTCCTTGGTTTTATTGATGATAATGGGAAAGCAATCAATGTAAATTGCGAATATAAGTCAGAAAATAATAAGTACTTGTTTAACCATCCCGCTCTAAAATACATTTCAAATTATAAAAAAATGCAGACTTTGGAATATGGTTTTATCAATAACGATATAGGATATATCAGCATTCCTTCTTTTCTGGGTGTCAGTGCTCCGAGCAAGATCGGAAAACTGTTTTTCTGGACATTAGATGGAAAGGAGAGCCCAAACGTAAAGGATTTTGAAAATGCACTTAATGAACTTTCCGGCACAAAAGGACTTATACTGGATATAAGAAACAATCTAGGCGGAGATGCAAGCATAGGAACTGTAATGGCTCAATATTTTGTATCGGAGGAATCACCAGTTTATTCTTTCTGCTTCAGGGACGGAAGCTATCCTCCTGATAGTTTGTATAAGTATACCAAACCTTACACAGGTTATATTTTTTCCCTTGAAAGGGAACACAGGAAAAAGAACTACAGGTTGTATAATGGACAATATCTTAAACCTGTTGTAGTCCTGCAAAACGAGGGATGCTTAAGCTCAACTGAAGATTTTATTGCTACACTAAAGCATATTCCAACTGTTACAACTTTAGGTGTTAATAGTTCAGGTTCCTCATCTTATCCGCAATTTCGTCCTCTGCCGAATGGTATGTATGCCAGAATACCCGTTAGAAGAACATATTGGGATAAAGATAAATTGATAGAAAAAGATGGAATTCCCCCTGATATAATTGTTAAACCCTCAAAAAATGACGTATATCTTGGTAAAGATATTCAACTAGAAAAAGCTATAGGACTTCTAAACAATAAAGATTCTGAAATAAAACAATAAGTTATTTTGAAAATGCCAAAAACCTCCCGGTCACAATTTGGTCACCGACTTTCAAAAAGATGCGATAGTAAGCTGAACTCGCAGGATTTTAGGACTCACGCATCCCGATAAAACTCCATCGGGACTGTCTCTCCGCACTTTAAAGGAAAGCCCGAAATAGTCTGATTTTGTGCTTTTTTCATTTTATGCCGGCCTGAAAAAATCCCGATATTCCAAATAAAACAGATAATAAAAATAGTCCTGGACACTTTGGGGACACTGGATTTTTGAAGAATGCACATGTGATCTTTAAGAGAGGAGTCCGGTTCTTTAATGTCTGTCAAAGCTGTAAGTTTCGAAACGAATTGCCTTAAATTTATGCAGGCCTGAATAATTGCGCCTGAAAGCAGATATAAGTATGTTAATGAATATATGAAAATCAAATTAGTTTTAATTGAAATTAAGTTATTTACTAATGGGTAATTATATGCGTGATCTTTTAATAAATACAGCCGAAAGAGCTATCCGGTATCTTGAGGGGTTAGATCAAAGAAAGGTTATTCCCGATAAAAATGCTGTTGACCGCCTTTCATTTCTAAATTTTCCACTCCCTGATGAATCTTTAACTCCGGAGGCAGTCTTAGAAAAGCTGGATGAATTTTGTTCACCGGCAACAATGGCAATGGCAGGACCGCGTTTCTTCGGATTTGTTATCGGCGGCTCACTTCCTGCCGCATTGTCGGCAAATTGGCTTGCATCTGCATGGGATCAGAATACTGCATTCTATAACACAACTCCGGCAACTGCTCTGCTTGAGCAAATTGCTCTTAAATGGCTGCTGGATGTTCTGAAATTACCTTCTGAAAGCGGCGGCGCCTTCGTAACCGGAGCAACAGTTGCAAATTTTACTGCACTTGCTGCTGCCCGGCATGATGTTCTTGCTAGAGCAGGCTGGAACGTGGAAGCTGATGGACTCTTTGGCGCTCCGCCAATTTCAGTCATTGCAGGTGAGGAAGCACATCCTTCACTTATTAAATCATTAGGTATGCTTGGATTAGGACGCAGCCGGATCTTTAAAGTACCTGTAGATAACCAGGGGCGTATGAAACCTGATGCATTACCCGCAATAAAGGGGCCTGCAATTGTTTGTCTACAGGCAGGAAATGTAAATACCGGAGCATTTGACCCAATAAAGGAGATCTCCCGGTATGCTCATGAAAATGGGACCTGGGTTCATGTCGATGGCGCCTTCGGGCTCTGGGCACGGGTAGCTCCTTCAAGAGCTTTTTTAGTAGATGGTCTGGAAGAAGCAGATTCATGGGCGACTGATCTTCATAAATGGCTGAACGTCCCATATGATAGCGGTATTGCATTTGTGCGCAATAAAGAATCCTTAAGCGCAGCTATGGCAATTACAGCTGATTACCTTCCGACAGAAAGTCAACATCGGAATCCTTCTGACTATACACCTGAACTCTCCAGACGTGCCCGTGGAGTTGAGGCCTGGGCAGCTTTGCTTTCATTAGGCCGCAGCGGTATTTCTGATGTGATCGAAAGAACTTGCCGCCACGCCAGACGTTTTGCTGAAGCTTTTAGCAATGCAGGATTTAAGATTCTAAATGAGGTGGTGCTTAATCAGGTGTTGGTTTCATTTG
>JBLNEL010000396.1:0-26660 GCA_050262615.1 Bacillota bacterium | reverse complement strand
TAAGGAATACGATGCCCTACTTAGGTGAATTAAGCGCACTTGTGACTGCAATTTTATGGTCTTTTACCTCATTATTCTTTTCGGAAGCCTCAGTAAGGGTTGGCTCACTGCAGGTTAATATTACACGGCTGCTTTTTGCAGCATTTTTTCTGTTTACTACTATTTTACTTATGGGATTTCCGGTTAATCTTTCTTCGACACAGATAATTAACCTCTCGTTAAGCGGGCTGATAGGTTTAATTTTTGGTGATACATTTCTTTTCAGGGCATACCAGAACATGGGTCCAAGATTAAGCCAGCTTCTTATGGCTTCTTCTCCTGCAATGACAGCAATACTGGCATTTGTTTTTCTGGGCGAATATTTTTCCATCTGGGGATGGGTTGGAATGATAATCACACTGGCGGGCATTGCACTTGTTATTATGGAAAAAAATGAGGTGCCTTCCTCCAAATACAAAATAAGCAAAAGCGGCATTTTTTATGGATTTATGGGAGCTTTAGGTCAGGCTGCAGGGCTGATATTTGCTAAAATGGCTTTTTCAGAAGGAGAGATAAACGGTTTTGTTGCAACGTTTATAAGAATAATTGCTTCAGTAATAGTTATTCTTCCGGCAGGACTGCTTATAAGAAGATATAAAAACCCATTCAAGGTGTTCTCGAAAGATAAAAAGGCATTGGGATTTACAACAGCAGGTTCAATTTTAGGTCCTTACCTTGGAATCACCTTCAGTTTAATAGCAGTTGCAAATACAAAGGTCGGGATTGCTGCTACAATTATGACAACTTCACCTATTATCATGCTTCCTATGATAAAATACTTTTACAAGGAACATCTTTCATGGAAATCGGTTACAGGGGCATTTATTGCCGTAGCCGGTGTGGCAATTTTATTTATGCGCTAGTTTATGCATAAAAAAAAGGACAGCTGCTTAAAGCGAGCTGTCCTTTGTGTAATTAAACTTAAACTCAGTTAAATCCGGCTTAAACTTCCTGGTCCTGTTAAGCTCATAATTATAAATTACGCGTCCTAAATTGCCCATAAACGGGAAGCCTATCTTATCATACTCATATTTGTCATCATTAAAAATCTGGTCTTCGTTTACATAAATAACTGCTGTAAGCATAAATTCGATATTTTTATCAAAATCGACTATGTATGCGTTATCAATCATAAAGCCGTAGGCCACACCTATCTTATTAAATATTCTTATGTTCTGCGGAATAGTATCTTTTTTATCGCCGAAGATTAAAAACTTGCAGTAGCTGTCCCATTCTTCTTTCGGATCGTAGTGAGGGTAAGAGCTTTCGCGCGGCAGCATGGACATATATTTACGCAGGAACCTGTAATCATCTTCCTTAAGGTTAAATCTATGTTTTTTATCTATACCAGATGGGAACATAACAGATCTTAAAATGCCCTGCAGGTTTTCAACAGATATATAATTATTATAGCTGAAGTCCTTCGGCTCATTTACAAGGCTATCGCCTGAATAGTAGCCTTTGCCGATAAGAACGCCCGGCAGCTGGTTTTTATACTGAACAGGGTTATACTGTTCATTCTGCTTAAAAATCACCTTATCGCCGTTATAAAAAGTAAAGGGATTTGTATGGCGGTTTTCATCCCTGCTTAGAGCAACAGATACGCGGTGAATAAGGTTTAGGTCTTTAAAGCCTCGTTTCCAAAGCTCCTCGTTAATATATTTCTGTCCGGTAAATTCATATGTCCTGTTAAAAGCATCGTTATCACTTACAAGGAATATCTTCTTTATATAGTGAGCAATTGAAGGCAGCCCGTTTTCTGAAGACTTATCGCTCTCGACGCGGGTTTGTCCGGAAAAAGTGCTGTCAATTCTAAGAGGAGTAAATTTATTCAGTCCTTTTACATTAAGCTCATTTAATTTCTGAAGCGACAGTACTGCTCCAGCTAATTTAACTGAACTTGCCGGGTAGAAGTATTCTTTAGGGTCGACTCTGTAATTATATGAAGTAAAGTGAGGCTTGTTATGTTTATCCCTGTCGATCTTTGTATAGAGGATCTGGAGGCGGTATTTGCCGGGGTCAGAGACAACCTCAGGAAAAAGATCCTTATTAGCTTTAAGCAGGCTGTCGATCAAATCTGAGCCGGGCGCCTTCTGCGGAAAGATACTTCCGGAGAAAAACAAAACCAGAAATACGAGAAAAGAACAAAAATTTAATAACGGACTAAAATTCAGAAAATAATTAAAATTCAGAATTGAATGAAATTGTCTGTTCATAGTTAACCGGGGATATTTTGTTGAAAATTAACTGTAAGAAAATAATTGTAGGAAAAATAACATACCCCGGTTAACAAAACAAGTTACGTTAAGCTTCGAGAGCTTTTTTATATATGTTATAATCTTTACTGCTGAAGCATACAAAGATTACCTTTTCAATTGATCTGTCGAGGCTTAAGAAATCCCTGACTTCCGAGACTGCAATTCCAGAGGCTCTTTCGACAGGAAATCCATATATTCCTGTGCTGATCGAAGGGAAAGCAATAGTTTTTACTGCATTTACTACTGCCAGTTTAAGCGAGTTTTTATAGCAGTTTCTTAAGAACTCATCTTCATTAGCATTGCCGCCTCTCCACACCGGTCCAACAGTATGAATAACATATTTTGCCGGGAGTCTGTATCCCTTAGTAATCTTTGCCTCGCCGGTATTGCAGCCGCCGAGAGTGCGGCATTCTTCATCAAGGCCTTGGCCTGCTGCAAGGTGGATAGCGCCGTCAACGCCTCCGCCGCCAAGAAGGCTCGGGTTAGCCGCATTAACGATTGCATCGGCCTCAATTTTTGTAATATCCCCCTTGATCACTTCTATTCTTTCGTTCATTATTGTCATCCTTTAATTTTGTGCTGCAAGAATATTTTTTTAAGCAAAATTTCTTTTAAGTAAGCTTTTGAATAATTTCTCTCAGTTCAGGGTACATACTTAATAATACTTCCCTTTGAGCTAATTCAAAATCCAAAAAATCAAATCCGGGAGAGACCGTGCAGCCCGAAAGTGCGAAGGAGTCCTTATCTGCCAGTTCGGCTCCGAACCAGGCACCAGCAGGAACAACAGCCTGCGGGACTTCGCCATTTAAGATATCTTTTCCCAGAGTAATTACAGAATAAGTGCCGGAATTATCAATCATATGAATATTTACAGCGCAGCCATAGTAATGGTGCCACATTTCATCTGACCTTATGCGGTGAAATCTTGACATCTGAGTGCCTTTAAGCAGAAAGTATATGCCTGTAGAATAATTTCTCTTTCCGTTAAAACCTTTTGGAAGTGATCTTTGATCAATAAATCCCTCAGAGCGGTAGGTTTCTTTAAAGAAGCCACCTTCAGGGTGAGGCAGAAGCTCAAGCTTACCGATTAGAATTTCCGCGTCAATATTCATTTAATCCTCTTAGAATAGAAAATTCAGTATTTAAAAATAAATCAAAAACACTGGATGTAAAAGCGTCTGTGGTAAAAACACCCGAAGTAAAAACATTTATCGAAGAAACACTTATTGTAAAAATATTTATTGTAAAAACACTCATTATAAAAACACTTATTGCAGAACGCGGGGATCAATAACCGGAGGCACTGTTCTCCTGATATCACACTGAATTTAAACTATTCATTCTGTTGAATTACTATACTATTTAACACATTAAAGATCACTTACAGGGCTTAAACTGTTGAAAAATTGTATAATAATTCCACAACGCGCTGTTGAAATAATAAACAATACAAAAGCTATATTATCAGTGAAAAATAAAGCATTTAAACATTCAACAACTGGCGGTGATGAATATCTCAACATTAGCGGTATTCTCTATATATTGAAAAAGCGGCCGGGAACTTCTACTAACCCCATGTAATAAAAAGACTTACAGAGGCAATAAAAATCAGGGCAAATTCTGGTACACATCTTGCATATATAGATACAGAACAACAAATAAATAAACCAATAATAAAAGGATAAAAGTCATGGTCGCATTATTTATTGTCATCACATTTGTAACTTTAATTGTGGTTGACATGGCAGTCTTAAAAGCTCAGAAGAGAAAACATCCGGCTTTTGAAGAATCGACAAAGGCAGTTTTTAACAAAGGCAGTCTTTCTCTTCCTGAACGTATTTATGTATCGAAAGGACATACCTGGGCAGAATTAAATCCTGATGGTCTGGCCAGAGTCGGAGTAGATGAATTTGTTCTAAAAGCTCTTGGTAAAATATCAGTAAATCACACCGTTAAAGAACAGACAGTTGTAAAGCAGGGTGATATTGTATTTGAAGGCAATTCAGGCAAAGGTCACTTTACATTCAGAAGTCCAATTGACGGTGTTGTAAAAGAGGTAAATAAAAACCTTAAGAGCATTGATGATCCTTACAGAAAGGATTGGAGTCTTACAATTGTCCCGGCAAACTGGGATAAGAACATTAAGAATTTAAAGAACGGAAGTGCGCTGGTTTCCTGGTTAAAGGAAGAATTTTCAAGACTGAAGGATTTTCTTGCCGCTAATTCAATGAACACAGAGCTGGCTGGTGTAACAATGCATGATGGCGGAAATATTGTTGAAGGCGCTGTTGCTTACATTAAAGCTGATGGCCTTAAGAATTTTGAAAAAGAATTTCTAACCTTTTAATCGGGGAAAAAAATGGTGAAACAGAAAGGTATTTTGTACGACTCAACCTTATGTGTCGGATGTGGTGAATGTTATTCAGCTTGCAAAAAACAGAATAAGCTACCTGAAACTAACACAGACTTTTTAAAAGATCATCTTTCAGCTGATACCTACACGGTAGTAGAGCAGCATGGAGACTTATATTCAAGAAAAATGTGCATGCATTGTGCTGAGCCGACCTGTGCGAGTGTTTGTCCGGTCAAAGCATTTGAAAAGACAGCAGAAGGCGCTGTTATTTACGATGCTGAGAAATGTATCGGCTGCCGTTACTGCATGCAGGCCTGTCCGCATTCAATACCAAGGTATGAATGGAGCCAGGTAAGTCCAAGAGTCCGCAAATGTGTTCTCTGCCACGACAGGTTAGCGCAGGGACTGCCTACAGCCTGCAGTGAAGCTTGTCCTGCCGGTGCTACAATTACAGGCGAAATAGATGAACTTATAGCAGAAGCAAAGAAGAGACTGAAAGAAAGTCCGGATAAATATTATCAGCATATATATGGATTGGAAGATGCAGGCGGAAGTAATGTAATGGTTCTGGCCTCTGTTCCTTTCGAGAAACTTGGCTATACGCCTAATCTGCCTAAGGATTCAATGCCGCAGCTGACAAGCCGTGTAATGGAGAAGATCCCAACGGTTGCCACAGTAGGCGGATTGTTCTTAGGGTCAATGTACTGGCTGACAAAGAGAAAAAATGAAGTAGCCAAAGAGGAGAAATCAGCAAAATCTAAAAGGAATGGAGAAAAATGAAAAATTCGAATGTCTTCAAACTTTCATTTTGGAAAGTAGTCGCTGCAATTATAATGATCGTTGGTTTATATTCCAGTTATATTAGATTTACAAAAGGACTTGGAGCATCAACCAATCTGAGTGATTCAATTCCATGGGGATTATGGATCGGCTTTGATTTTCTTGGTGTAGGGCTTGCAGCTGCCGGATTTACGATTGCTGTTATGGTACATGTATTTAATATGCACAAATACGAACCTATTGTAAGGCCGGCAATTCTAACAGCTTACATTGGTTATACACTCGTAGTATTGCTACTTGTAATTGATCTTGGACGTCCGCAGAACTTCTGGCATCCACTGATCATGTGGAATCTGCATTCAGTAATGTTTGAAATTACATGGTGTGTTATCTGCTACAGTACAATTCTAACGCTTGAATTTGCACCTGTAGTACTTGAAAAATATAATTTAACCAAACCAATCAAAATTCTTAGGAAAATTTCTATTCCTGTAGTAATTTTGGGTGTTATTTTTTCAACTTTGCATCAGTCATCATTTGGTTCTCTATACTTAATTGTACCTGGCAGATTATACCCACTATGGTATTCTACTCTTTTACCGGTAAACTTTTATATCTCGTGTATAGCTGCTGGCTTATCAATGATCATCTTTGAGTCATATCTGAATGCAAGAGCTTTCAATTTAGGCTTAAAGATGGATATACTTTCAGGTATAGCGAAAATTGTAATGTACACACTGATAGCCGGCTTTGTTGTAAGGATCTCGGATATGCTAATTTCAGGCAAACTGCCTTATCTTTTTGTTCCGCGTACCGAGACCTATATGTTTTATGCCGAAGTAATTGTAGGAACATTTATTCCTGTTTATCTGCTTAGTCAGTCAAAATACAGGGAAAGCAGGCTCTGGCTTTACATTATTTCAATTATTACGCTTTCAGGATTTGTACTAAATCGAATTAATGTAGCCATAACAGGATTGGCAGCATCAAGCAATACGCATTACTTCCCGTCATTTGACGAAATAAGTATTACAATGATGCTAGTTGTACTCGGCATGTGGGCCTTTAAGCTTGTATCAATGAAGTTTCCGGTCTTTGTTGAGCATGAACACGAAGAAGCCGAAGAGCTTCAGGCTGCAGACAGGGAAATGATATTAAGCGAGTAATTTATAATTACACTAAACCTAATGTGATTACAATGAAATATAAAAATAACTATTACCGCGATCTTCAATGCATATGGATGGCTTCCAATGTGGTTGATTATAAGCTGTGTGACAGAGAATTCGATTGCGATAACTGTTTCTTCGACAAGTCAATGAGAAATATTCAGCATCAGTATAGCTCAAAGGACATTGAAGACAAAAAAACAAAATTGAATAAGATTATTCAATCCACCATTCGAAATATTGAGACTGCCGAGTTTAATAGTCAGTATTCATATTTCCGTAATCATTTAGTGGCAAAGCATTTATTTGCCAATACATATTATCTTGGTTTCAGCCCTGTGGCTATTGATCTCCTGGATTCAGGCGCCGCATTAGAGCAGTGTGCGCGTGTAGACAAGATTAAAAAAGGAGAGACTGTATTGAAAATTGCCGGAGCGTGGGGCAAGATTGACGTTACTGCTCCGGTTGACTTCTCGTATCTTGGACATGTAACTGAAGCGCACAATTCACATGAAAGGTGGTTCAGTTTAATTGAAACATCTAAAGAGGAGCTGATGAACAGTTCAATATCAGTTTCAGACTATCACCGGGATATCATCAATATCACAAAAGAGCTGACAAGATTTCAAAGGGATTATCCTGATATTGGTGTAACAATGCTTGACGGGGGGATAGAAACAAAATCACTCTATCAGGTAATTGGAAGCGCCAAGTACAATGAAATCCTGGATACGTTATTTAATAAACAATGATTTACTTAAACAAATATTTTTTTAATTAAAAAAACAGATTAAAAAATTTCAGGGGTCGAAATGAAAAAAGTTGGTTTATTTATCGCAATTTCTGTTCTTTCTGTTACTTTCTTATCACAGAACGCTTACTCACAGGCAAAGTATACAGGTGTAAAGATGTGTGCTGCCTGCCATAAAGGAGCAAAAGGCAACAATGTATTTGAAAAATGGCAGGCTTCTGATCATGCAAAAGCTTTTGAAACATTAAAAAACGACAAGTCAAAAGAAATAGCAAAGAAGATGGGTATTGCAGATCCTACCACTTCTGACAAATGTCTTGTATGCCATGTTACTAATGGCGGAAACGGTGCTGGTATTAAGAAAGAAGAAGGCGTTACATGCGAAAGCTGTCATGGTGCAGGTTCAGAATACAAGGCTAATGATGTTATGAAAAATCATGATCTGGCAGTTAAGAAAGGCCTTATCATGGGTACAAACGATGCTAATCTTTGCAAGAGATGCCACAATCCTAAGAGTCCAACATACAAGCCATTTGATTTTGCAAAGAAATGGGCTATGATAAAACATCCAAAGAAGTAATTGTTTGAGTAGAATTTATCAAAATTAAGAAAAGGCAGGTCATCCTGCCTTTTTTATTTTAAAGCCACAAAAGGCCCGTAAATTAATTAATAACAACTACTTAACAAGACAACAGGTGTCAGTTTCCACCTCCAGAACCCTACAATAATTATTTATTGTGCTTGCTATTCTTAGCTTTGTTGAATAATTTTACATCAGACTTTATGGTTTATTAATTCATGAGAATAAAATTCTATAATAAGCTAAGTTTTAATTTAATTATACTTGTTTCATCAATACTTTTAATTAATTTAGCTTTCCACACATTTTTTACGCTCAACAAGCTTGAGAAGGATCTTACCAGTTCCTACTCGCAGAATGCTTATAATATGAGCGATATAATAAAGAAATCTACCCGATACAGCATGCTCCTTAACAGGAGTTATGATGTCCACCAGATAATTAAAACTATCGGTACAGAAAAGGGTGTTGAGAAGATAAGAATATATAATAAGATGGGAAAAATAATTTTTTCCACTGATTCGACCGAGATCTTTTCGACCGTAGATAAAAGTGCCGAGGCCTGCGTAGTATGCCACAATAACGGGAAGACGATAAAGAGTCTTGAAGTTAAAGACAAGATCAGGATATTCAAGAAGGCATCAGGCGAGAGGGTGCTTGGCTTAATTAATCCGATCAACAATGAAAAGGACTGTTCTACTTCAGAATGTCATGCGCATGAGCCAAATGTTGAGCTCTTAGGTGTACTTGATGTTGTAATATCGATGAAGACAGTCGACGATATAGTTGCGACCAACATAAAGAGTGTAATTACCACATATATATTTGTTACGTTCATTATTTCGCTTTTCAGCTGGCTGTTTATTTCGCTTTTAGTAAACCGGCCGATAAGGAAGATCACACGTGGAATTGAGGAGTTAGGCAAGGGAAATCTGGACTTCAGAATTGACGTACAGTCGAAAAATGAGTTTGGTAAAATGGCAACCCAGTTTAATGATATGTCTGGCAGACTGGATCTGGCCTATAAAGAGATCAAGCAGTGGAGTGAAACGCTGAATGAAAAGGTAAAGGAGAAGACAGAAGAGCTTAAGAAGATATATGATCAGATAATTCAGATTGAGAAACTTGCTTCGCTCGGAAAACTTTCTGCAACAGTGGCTCACGAGTTAAACAATCCGCTTGAAGGTATACTTACCTACAGCAAGCTGATCTCGAAAAAACTGCAGAAGATTCAGCAGGATAACGAATTTGAGAAGGTGCTGGAATATCTTTGTCTTATTTCAGAGGAATCCAGCCGCTGCGGAAGGATAGTAAAAGATCTTTTATTATTCTCACACCGTGGCGATGAAGAATTTGTTCAGGAGAATCTGAATTCAATTGTAGATAAGAGCATACTGCTTATTAATCATCATCTTGAGATAAACAAGATCAAGCTTCTTAAGGAGTATTCTGATCTGAATGTTGATATCATTGGTGACGGGCAGAAGATACAGCAGGCACTTATCTCGCTGCTTATAAATGCAATTGAATCGATGCCGAACGGCGGGGCATTATGTGTAAAAATAAACAAAGAGGGGGAGAATACTGCAGCCATACGCATAATTGACGAAGGCTATGGTATTTCAGATAAAGATCTGCCGCATATATTTGAGCCCTTCTACTCAACAAAGCAAAAATCAAAAGGCACTGGACTTGGACTAGCGGTTGCCTTTGGTATAATAGATCACCATAAAGGTAAGATTGAGGTCGAAAATACCTCCCCTAAGGGAACTACATTTAAGATCACTTTACCAATAAAAAAAATTAAAGTCTAAGAAAAATAACGTCAGAGAAAAAGATGAAAAGCAAAGCAACCATTTTAATTGTTGATGACGAAAGAATTGTTCGTGAATCCTTATTTCACTGGTTTGAAGAAGAAGGTTACCAGGTAGATACTGCCGAAAGCGGTGAGGATGCGCTGAAGCTCATTGATAAAGGTAAATATGACCTGATGCTCGTCGATATGAAAATGCCGGGTATCAGCGGACTGGAATTGCTTGATAAGGTAAAAGAAATTGACAAAGACTGTATCTTTATACTGATAACTGCATTTGCATCTGTCCCTACAGCGATCAAGGCTTTGAAGAATGGCGCACACGATTACATAACCAAGCCGATTGACCCGGATGAACTTGCGCACATTGTTGAAAAAGCGATACATCAAAGGGAACTGACACAGGAAAACACTCAGTTAAAAGACAGCATAGACGAGATAATCAAGCCTGATAACCTAATTGGCGAATGCCGCCAGATGAAAAAGATATTTGATCTTATCAACACAGTATCTCAAACCGATACAACCGTTATGATAAGAGGAGAAAGCGGTACAGGAAAAGAGCTTGTAGCCAAGGCAATTCATATTAACAGTAAGCGCCGATACTTCCCGATAATTACAGTTAACTGTGGTGCGCTTGCTGAATCATTACTTGAAAGTGAGCTTTTCGGGCATGAAAAGGGTGCATTTACGGGTGCGCATTATAAAAGGAAAGGGAAATTCGAAATGGCCGACGGCGGCACGATTTTCCTTGACGAGATAGGTTCGGTTTCTCCTAAGATGCAGGTTGAGCTCTTAAGGGTAATAGAGACAAAGCAGTTTATGAGGGTCGGCGGCAATGAGAACATAAAAAGCGACTTCAGGGTAATTGCTGCTACAAATGAACCTTTAGAAGATCTCTTAAAAGAAGGAAAGTTCAGAGAAGATCTCTATTACAGGCTGAATGTCTTTACTATTTTTATTCCACCATTACGTGAAAGGCGTGATGATATACCAATTCTGGCTTATTACTTTATGAACAAGTTCAATGCTGCAATGAACAAAAACATTAAGAATATTTCAGATGAAGCAATGGACTTTCTGATCAACTACAGCTGGCCGGGGAATGTAAGAGAGCTGGAAAATGCAATTGAACGTGCGCTTGTGGTAGGGAAATCAGATTGTGTGGAATTAGAGGATCTGCCGTTCCACATTAAGCCCAATAACAGAATTGACAGCAGTGATGTAAGTCTGGCGGCAATTGAAAAGAAGCACATACTTAATGTGCTTGAGACCAACAACTGGAACATTTCAAAAAGCGCTGAGGCACTGCAGATCGACCGTGTAACGCTATACAATAAGATCAACAAGTACGGATTCAGAAAAACCTGATGGACATCTCGCTTGCTCCGGTTGAGTTTGCCAATACATCGCTGCTCAATGAAGTAATTAAGGAAATTGAACGCGTGTATCTGACTAAGCCCAAGGCAATCAAATTGCCTCTGGACACAAAACCGGCATTTTACAGCGACAGAGGACAATATTTTTCAACTCAGCTTATTGCAGATGCCATAAAGCTGACGGATGCCATTCCAGGCAAGGTTCTTATGCTGGTTGAATTTGATCTTTTTGTACCCGTTTTTACATATGTTTTTGGTGAAGCTCAGTTAAACGGCAAACACTCGATTGTTTCAGTCTCCAGATTCCACGAAGAGCTCTATTCCGGAAAATCCAGCGAAATACTACTAAGGGAAAGGACGCTTAAGGAAGTAAAACATGAGCTTGGCCATAATTTTGGTTTAACACACTGCCGGGACTGGGAATGCGTCATGCACCAGTCTCAGGGGGTTGAAGAAATTGACATCAAAGGGAGTGATTACTGTGAAGACTGTCTGAAGATGGTTGAACGTCACAGCCAGCTTCAGATCTGAACTATAACAGGCTGATTACTGCTATTCACTCTCCCTTTTTTTTCAATTCATTAAGTTTTTCTGTTTTTATTTATTTCCTTTCTTATAGTTTCGTTCCTAAATTTTCATTCCTAAATTTCCGTTCCTAAACTACGGTTCTAAAATTCCCCTTCCTTATTTAATTTTTTTGTGTGTGCACCTTTCTTCATCTGGCTAATTCACTGTTTTCAAGTTGTATTAAATTAATACTGTAGTCTCATTTTGAGGCAGTAAAATTTCATGTTTTCTTTGATTTTGCACTGAATTCGATGTGGCATAATGCTTGACCTATCATATACGAACAATATTAGTCAGGAAAATTATGGAACTCGTACCAATCATCGAATTAACATTAAGCATATTTGCAGGTTTGTTTCTACTCGCATTAGTAGTCTCTTATATCATCTATAGAATAAAAAAGAATACAGGTGAAAAAGAGAGTAAGGGAAATAATAACAATAATCTTGTAATGAATATAGCTCCAGCAGGGGCTGGAGGGCATTTCAGCAACAGCTATTACAGTCAGGGACTTGATACTATGGCCAAAGCTCCGGTAAGCTACATACCTGCTGCAGAATACACACTGATGGACAACTATTATTCTGCGGAAGAGGAGCAGAATCCGGTAAAGAAAAATGATTCAAGGCAGGAGAATAAGACTCAGACGGCCAAGTTTACTATATTGAATGATATACCGCCAGTTCACCCGGCCTACAAGTCGCAGTCAGCAAAAAACTACGCAAACAAATTTGATTCATACAGGGCTAATGATGCCCAGGCTATGTTCAAGTAAAACAGTGGTTTAGAAGAACAGAGTTTGTGTAAGATGCCGGCATAAGTTAAGCCGGCATTTTTGTTTTTTGTCTGTCATTAACACAAAATCATTCATCTGGCTAATAATAACCAAAGTACCTTTTAGGAAAAACATTGATTTCATGCAAAAAAACAAATTTTTATGAATTTCAGAGTCCGAAAACTCACCAATAAATTAGTGGTATATTCTTTGCACCTGACTTACAAAAAATAGAGCACAATGAATAAGATAATTCTACATACTGGTTTGCTGATATTCTTTATTTCGGTCATCTTTTTCAGCCAGAAAGGCATGGCTCTTCAGGATATTTTTATCCGTTCGATGGTGGTATTTGTTGTTTCAACAATAATGCTCAGTATTCTTGTACTGGTTTTTGTAAGATCAATAAATAAAACCTCGCTTGCTAAGAGTAAAAGTATAACAGAAAATATTACTAGGGAATAGAAACCATGAATACTTCACTTCTGTGGTCAAAATTTAAACAGTCGAATAGTCCCGATCTGAAGCGCCAGATAATGATGAACTACACAAATCTGGTTCATTATGTTATTCACAATTCCAAATTCGTCAATATCAATATTGTTGATGACAGGGATTATTTCCAGTTTGGCATAGAAGGCTTAAGCGAGGCTATAGACAGGTTCGACCCTGAATATGGAACAAAGTTCGAGACTTATGCAATACAAAGGATACGCGGTAAAATAATTGACGAATTGCGAAAAATACAGATAAAGCCCAGAAGTGCCAATGGCGAAAACGAAGTGGCCTATACGAATATCTCCCTAAATAATTCGTATGATGAAGAAGACGGCTACATGCTCTATGAAGTTATTCCCAACGAAGGCGAACTGCCAGATGAGGCAATTGATAAAAGTGAAGCTAAGCAGCTTCTTATTAATGCAATGAAAGAACTAAATGAAAGGGACAGACTGGTATTAACTCTTTACTATTATGAAAATCTGAACTATAAAGAAATTGCTCAGGTGCTTAACATTACAGTTTCGCGTGTTTCTCAAATCCATTCAAAAATTATTCATGATTTAAAACTAAAACTCGTTAAGCAATATGACTGAAAATCCGGCTGAGCTTCAGAAAAAAAGAGACAGAGGTAAGTTGATCCTTGCCCAGGTTTATAACCTGCCATCTATTCCGCTTGTAATGATGGAAGTAACAAAGCTTCTTGGCAACCCCATGACCAGTGCTGCCGAACTTGGGCGTGTTATAAGCAAGGACCAGGCATTGGTTACAAAGATCCTTACTGTAGCTAATTCTCCGCTTTACGGCCTACCCAGAAGAGTATCAACGATTGATTTTGCCATTATCATTCTAGGCTTTGAACATATAAAAAACATAGTCATTGCCCTTTCGATGATGGAAGCTTTTAAGAATAAAAGCGATAAGAACCTGGATCAGAAAAAATACTGGATTCATTCAATACTTACTGCAAGTGCAGCAAAGAAGCTGGCTGATGATCTAGGCTATCACTTTACAGGTGAAGCTTTTACGGCCGGGCTTTTGCATGATCTGGGAATACCGGTTATACATAAATATTTCAATGCTGATTTTGTAAAGATATGTCAGGCAGTAGAAACTCAGAAGATTTCATTTCAGACAGCTCAGGAAGAAATCTTAGGGTTTACGCACGAGGAAATAGGAAACCAGCTTGCACAAAGATGGAACCTGCCATTGACATTAAGTGATACGATCTTAAATCACCAGAAGCCTTCGAATTCTGAAACTAATAAGGTACTGGCTTCACTTGTACATTTAGCAGATTATATGACATCAAGACTTCAGATAGGCAATTTTTACTGGGACAATGATTACTGTTTTGATGAAAGTGTGATCACTACACTGAAGTTCAACGATATCTCTCACCTGGAAAGATTTATCGCAGGCTACAAGGACTTATTTATGAACCAGGTCAATTCAATTCAGATATAAATAAATATTTAACATACAATCATACAAGTAATACGAATGGAACTAGAATTATTTAACAGGCAGGAAAAAAGAGAGAAGACAGAACTGGTCTTATCAAACGTCTATAACCTTCCGGCTATTCCTTCAATTATGATGGAGATCTCAAGGCTGCTGGAAAAGCCTAATACAACAACAGCAGACTTAGCCAAAATAATTGGCAAGGATCAGGGCATTGCTTCGAAGGTTTTGTCAATTGCAAACTCTCCTTTATACGGACTGCCAAGGAAGGTCTCGACAATTGATTTTGCTATACTGATAATTGGATATCAGGATATCAAAAACATCATTACAGCCCTTTCGATGGTTGAATCCTTTAAGAACAAGACCGACAAGAATCTTAACCAGAAAGATTTCTGGCTGCATTCACTTATTACCGGACTGGCAGCAAAGAAGATTGCAGAAGATTTTGGTTACAGGAGCGGCAGTGAGGCTTTTGTTGCAGGGTTGATTCATGACTTAGGCATACCCGTTATTCACAAATATTTCCATACTAATTTTATAGTTATCTGCGAGAAAGTATCTACGCAAAACATAAGTTTTATGGAAGCTGAATTTGATACACTCGGATTAAGTCATCAGGAGATCGGACGTTTTCTGGCCTCTAAGTGGAATCTGCCAATGGCTCTTTGCGATACCATACTGAACCATCATACGCCTCATCTGGCAAATGAGAATAAAACACTTACATCTATCATTCACATGGCTGACTATGCTACACAGAGACTTAAAGTAGCTGATTTCTACTGGGATACAGACTATGTGCTTGATGAATCGATACTGGAAGCATTAAGGCTCGATAACTTCGGGCAGTTGGAGAAGATGCTTGATTCATATAAAAACCTTCTGATTCAGGAAGCCAATATTTTAAGGATCTAGACAATTGAGACTCTTAAAGGAAAATACGCAGAAATATATGTCGTTCTACGATTCGCTGCAGTCTGTTTCGAGGACCGGCACTGATGATGAGCCGGCTTCTATTGACATACCGGGAGTACCGGATTCTGCAGCCGGAAGTCTTCTGGAAAAATATTTCTATATGGTACAGAGTCTGGTTTCCTTTGAAAAGCAGATTACCCAGGTTCAGGATATCAGGTCAATTTCCAGTGTGCTGAAGCTTTCGCTTAAAAGAATTGTACCGTTAAAAGAATCGAACATCTTCTTTTTTAATGATACAAAAACAGTTCTTTTTCCATTCGACGGGGATACTGAAAATCCCCTTACTTTGATGATCAATAATATTTACAAAGAGGGGATATTAGACTGGGTTTTCGATAATAATAAACCTGTTGTTGTTCCTGAAGTAAATAATTATACGGTCTCAGGACCAAAACTGAATTACATTTTCTTCCCGGTAATTGAGGATAAAAAAAGAAAGGGGCTGCTTGCGATACTTTCTACTTTATCGAAGGATGATTTTTCGGACTTTGAAAGCCAGAGCATACAGATAATTCTGGGAGTAAGTCTGGCGAAGATTGAAAAAATTGATCTTAAGGAGAAACTGAACAAAACCTACACAGAACTTCAGACCTATCAGGCAAAACTGTCAAATGATTTCAGGCTTTCAGCAATTGGTGAACTTACTGAAGGTATAGTAGAAGATATTAAATCGCCTTTACAGGTAATTCTGAGCTGTGCCGATCTGCTCTGCCGTGATGAATCTGACCAGCAGGCGGCAAATAAAGTAAAAGAACAGGTCAGACGTATTAATTACATGGTTAACCGACTGGTCAAGTTCTCAAACATTAATGAAGAAAAAATAAAAATTCATCCTTGTGATATCAACCAGATATTAACTGAATATTATAACCTGATCAAATCCTCGCTGGAAAATGCAAATTTTGAATGCGTGCTTGATTTCGAAAGGAACATTCCGCCTGTCTTAAGCCATCCGAGCTATATCTATCAGCTGATGAGCAATATGATCAGCATGGTAAAGGCAAACAGTCAGAACAGCGGCGGCGGGATAATCATTCAGACCAGAAGTGTAGCAGAGACAGTAGTAATTAAGATAATAAACACAGCGCACATTGCACCCCTGCATTCAGACGGCAATTCACTCAGCAGGTCAAGTGACCTTAATCTTAAGATTATTGATAACATTATGAAAACCCATGAGGGGGTCTTTAAGGTGGATTCGTTTCAAAAGAACAGTTCTGTTATTGTACTGGTCTTTCCTTTAAGGAGGAAAATGAGATGATCAGTATCAGGAATTTAGTACTCGCCATATTCTTTATAACAAGCCTTTCTGAGGCCAGGCTTTGGGCTGCTGAAGAGAGTGATTCGGTGAACATAAGGCAGATGATCTCAGCTCAGATAAACAAAGCACGAGCTGAAGGGGCTTTAGCTGCAAATGATATTAAGTCTTCTGATGAAGCTAAGTCTTCTGATGAAGCTAAGACTTCTGATGAAGCTAAGACTTCTGATGAAGCTAAGACTTCAGAAAAGGTAAAAGCTTTAGGAAAGGTTAACTCTTCCGAAAAAAAATCTTCTGACACACAGACCGGCAAAACCTCAGGCTTATCTGAAGACCTATTCTTAAGGATCTTCATACTAGTTGATGCAGGCTTATTTGCTTTTCTTTTTGTAATCTGGAGGCGCAGAAAGTTAAAAAAAGATACGCTGAGCAAAAAGCAACTTAAGACGAACATTTCCAGGCTAAGAGAAGAAAAGCTCGGGAAAAAATCAGATATAAAGCTGGATTCAAACAGAAAGAAATTAAAACTTGAACCTGCTTTAAGCTATGCCGGTAATGATGAAATGCTGATCCGTCATGCAAAAAAAATGTCAGTCTCAGTAGGGGAATTACAGCTGGCTGCAAAAATTCAGTCATATCAAAGGGATAGAAATTGATCAGTCAGATCATAAATATGACCGGGCTGAAGCAGCTTGAAACACTGAGTCCTTCAGAAATAACAGTAATCGGTAAAAGTCTGCCGGCAAATAACTCGTTTGTCGGCATTAATGTTCTAGGCAAGTCCGGTGATAATTTCAGGCTGCTTATTGAAGGGAACGTTTTTCAGGCCAAATTGCCTTTTAATCTAATGCAGGGCGAGTTCTTTCTTGCAAAGGTTATCGGAACAGATCCTTTTACTCTCTCGCTTGATAATTTTTTTCAGCAGGTAAACCTGACAGACGGCAAGCTGGCTTTTCTTTTATCAAAGCTGCAGCTTAGCAATTCGCCTTCGGCAATTAAGCTATTAAAAGCCCTGATCAATACGAAAAAGCCTGTTATCAGGTCAAGATTTGAAAAGCTGCTTGATCAAATTGAAAAAGAAAACCTAAAGTTAGATGACCAGCAGCTGCAGTTTCTGCTGCAGGTTCTTGATACGACTGAAAACAGCTATGATAATCTCAGTCAGTCTTTTATAAGTTTATTTCAGTATTCAGCCTCTGAGCTTTCAAAAGAAATATTCGGATGTGTTGAGGACTTATTCAGTTCTGAAATACCAGCCGGCTTAAAAAATGCAATAGATTCTGCTCTTATCCTTCATATATCAGAGGGAGAATTACCTGCTCCGGCAATACTAAAAGAGATGACAGCACTTCAGTCGGGACTTTCAGCTGAGTTAAGTAATTTCCTTAAGGATCAGAATCCTGCCGGACTTATAAAGGATAGAACAATAAAGCTCATAAATTCTTTTACGCTTTATACGCTTATAAGAGCCAACAGTCATAAGGCAGGAAATTATCCTGAATTTATAATTATTGAAAATGAAGATGAGCTGGAGTTATTTGAGTTCAGATTTGATCAGTTAAGAAGCTCTGAATTATCAGAATCAGCAAATTTCAGTTTTAAACTGGAGATGGCCCCGGAAGCCTTAGGAAAGGTTTCTGTAAGCGGGTATTTATCGGGCAGCAGTCTTAAAATAGAATTTACAAGCTCAGATATCTTACCGCTTGAAGAATCAAAAGGTGAACTGACTGAAAATTTAATTAAAGATCTCAAGGTCAATCCTGTTATTGGTTTTAACTCTGCAGGTTCGCCTGTCAGACCGTTAAGGCAGGAGGGATTCAGAAGCATAGATGCCTCAGTCTGATAGTCGGGAGCGGTTAAGGGGAGCAATTGCATTAGGATATGATGTTCAAAGCGATAGTGCTCCTAAAGTACTTGCAAAAGGGTCAGGGGAGCTGGCCAATAGAATAATTCAGATAGCAAAGGAAAGCAAGATAATTATTCAGGAAGATCCTTTGCTATATGAATCGCTAAGAAAACTTGAAGTCGGTGACCAGATTCCGGTAAAGCTATATCAGGTTGTAGCAGAGCTTCTGGCTTATGTATACCGGGTCAACAGAAAAAAGAAAAAAGGTATTATATGATTAAAGGAATTTACTTTGTCTCAAGAGCTTTGGAATCCAGGTACAAGAACATGGAAATTGTTTCAAACAACCTGGCAAACATTAATACCACGGGTTTTAAGCGTGAGCTTCCTTTCTCCGAACTGGTGTCGCGCTATCAGGATGCACCGGTTAAACAGATAACCGACTTTACTCAGGGCAATCTGCTTCAGACCAGCAATCCTTTAGATCTGGCAGTAAGCGGCGATGCTTTTTTTGCTGTTCAGAGCGACAAAGGAGTGGAATATACAAAGAACGGGCGCTTCAGGGTCTCTGACGAAGGATTCCTTGTCAATGAGCAGGGGTATAAAGTCTTAGGTAAAAAAGGTGAAATAGATTTAAGCGACTTCAGCATGGAACAGATAGAGACAATAGGGATATCAAAAAAAGGGGAAATAAAGATAGGTGACAGGGTAGTAGATGAACTGCAGATAAGCAAGATTGATGACCCATCGCTCTTAAACCGAAAGGAAGGGCTGAATTTCTTCTCGCCTGATAATTCCTTTGTTGATGCCCAGGAAGGGGAGTTTGAGATACAGCAGGGATATCTGGAGGAATCAAATACAAACGCAATCCTGGAAATGCAGTCGATGATAGAACTAAATAAAGATTATGAGACAGGGCAGAGAATGATGAATTTCCTGGATACATCGCTTGAGAAGGCCAATGAGATAGGGAAAACAACTTAATTAATTAAGAATTATGAATTAAGAATTATGAATTAATTGAAAGGGGTAAAGGGAAATGTCGACAAGAGCTTTAAGAACAGCTGCTTCCGGAATGTATGCTCAGCAGATCAATATTGAGACAATATCAAATAATATTGCCAATATCAATACAACCGGTTTTAAGAAAAATAAAGCTGAATTTAAGGATATGATGTATCAGGAAGTGTCGATCAATCCGCAGTTTTCTGCTACGCAGGCTCAGAATGAAAAGACCAGTGTTAAGATACAGGTCGGTAACGGTGTGCAGCCGGCATCAACTCAAAAACTTTTTATTCAGGGGGATCTTCAGGCAACTGGTAATCAGTTTGATATAGCTATTCAGGGGGAAGGTTTTATTCAGGTCAGGAAAAGTGACGGCACAATGGCATATACACGCGATGGTTCAATAAAGGTATCAGCCAACGGGACTTTAGTTACAGCAAACGGATATGAACTGGAGCCTGGCTTTACATTAAACGATAGTGTAGAAAGTATTACAATTTCAAAAGATGGTTCTGTTGAAGCAAAGGAAGTAGGCGGCGGTTCAACTATAATCGGAAATATTGAACTTGTAAAATTCATGAATCCCGGCGGGCTTATGCCGGTTGGTGATAACCTTTTCCTAGAGACCACAGCCTCAGGTGCGCCGATCAGCGGGCAGCCGGGTGCAAATGGGTTCGGTGAAATTCACCAGGGATACCTCGAACAGTCAAATGTGGATATTGTTGAAGAGATGATCGCGATGATAACAGCCCAGAGGGCTTATGAAATAAATTCAAAGACAGTTAAGACTGTCGAAGATATGATGACAATGACAAATAATCTGAAACGGTAATACTATGAAATTGCTGCTGGTAATAGCTGCATGGATAACGTTTTTTCAGCCGGAGCCTTTTAAGGCAGATCTGGATAGTTATTTAAAAGAGCAGCTGAAAAGCTACGAAAGATATGATTCTGAAGTTATTTCATCCCCAAAACTTCAGCCGGGGGAGAAACTGGCAATTGACACTGAACGCCAGATGAAGCTTGCTGGCAACATGGCCTATGTCCCGGTTAAAATTGTTCATAACAGCTCAAGAAGTTCGCAGTCGGTTATTTCTCTGAGGGTAAAGCTTTTCAGGAATGTTTTTGTTGCAAAGACTCCGGTTAAATACGGGCAGGAACTTAAAGCTGCAGATTTTGAACTGAAGCTGACAGATATATCGCAGCTAAGAGGAACAGCTATTGAGAATCTGGCTGAAATACATTCGGCCAAAACAAAAAACAATATCAGGCAGGGGGATGTACTTATAAAAGAGGTACTTATGCCTTTGCCGGTTGTAAGAAGCGGTGAACGTATTTCGGCATTATTTCAACGTGGGAACGTTGTTATAACCCTAGATGCCACAGCAAAGCAGGACGGTTCACCGGGCAGTACAGTAAGGATTCAGACTCCGGATGGAAAATTTTTCAGAGCCAAAGTAATTGATGCCAATAGTGTAAAAATTCAAGAGTAAAAAAATGAAAACAAAGTTTTTAGCAGCTTGTATTGTAATTGCAGCATCATTTGCCAGTTATGGTCAGGATATGAGGCAGAATGCGTACTCATCACTCTTCTCAGACCAGAAAGCAAATCGTTTAGGCGATGCAGTTACGATTATTGTTGTCGAATCATCTCAGGCATCGAACAATGCAGAGACAAACGCAGGCCGTTCCAGCAATATTAGTTTTAACGGACAGGCGCAGGTTGGCACTACCAGTTCACCAAGTGCAGGAGTAGGTGTCGGATCAAAAAACGATTTTTCAGGCACAGGGTCAACAAAGACAACAGGGCTTATAAAGACCAAGATAAGTGCAATGATAGATTCAGTGCTGCCGAATGGTAACCTTCACATAAAAGGTTCAAGAAAAATTGTAATTAATGGCGAAGAACAGATCATTAATATAAAAGGAATAGTAAGAACATCTGATATTATGGCTGATAATTCGGTAATCTCCTACAATATATCAGAAGCCGAGATCGGCTTTGAAGGCAGCGGAATAATTAATGACTCACAGAAACCCGGCTGGCTGACCAAATTCTTTCACTGGCTTTTCTGAATATCATAAATATATAAATTCGACTGATACTTATGAAAACAAAATATCTTTATACAGCCTCACTTATCCTTATCCTAAGCAGTCAGATCTTTGCACAAAGGATCAAGGATATTGCATATTTCAGAGGAACCGGTTCGGAGCAGATAATAGGTTACGGACTTGTTGTAGGGCTCTCAGGTACAGGTGATACTTACCGCTCGTCGTTTACCATTCAGTCGGTAACAAGTATGCTCAAGCGGTTCGGAATTACAGTTCCGCAGACAGATCTGAGGACAAGGAACGTAGCTGCGGTGATGGTAACAGGCAAGTTAAAGGGAGCGCTGAAGGAAAAAGCTGAATTTGATGTCAACGTTGCATCGATGGGGGATGCCTCAAGTCTTCAGGGGGGAGTACTGCTTATGACTCCGCTTTCAGCATTAGACGGGGAAGTTTACGGATTTGCCCAGGGGCCTGTATCAGTCGGCGGATATGATTTTAATACTCCATCGGGAGGCAGAATTGCAAAGAATCATTCCTTAGCCGGCAGGATACCCTCAGGCGGAATACTTAACAGAGCGATAAATGCAGAGCCGATGTCAAATCAGGCGGTAAGCATAGTACTAAAGGATCCTGATTTTACAACATCAAACAATGTTGCCCTGGCAGTTAACAAGAAGGCAGGGAATGAAATTGCAAAGGCAATTGATGCTTCGCAGATAGATATTACTGTTCCGGCAGATAAACAGAACAATCTTACCTCATTTTTGGCAGAGCTTGAAGCTCTTCAGGTACAGAGTGATGTAATAGCAAAGGTTGTATTAAACGAAAGGACAGGCACGGTTGTAGCAGGCAACAATGTAAAGATACTGCCTGCTTCGATTACGCATGGTAACCTGAATATAAATATCAGAAGCTATCCGATAATTTCGCAGCCTAACAGCTTTTCGAACGGACAGACTGTTTTGTTTAATAATCTGGTGCCTTATCAGGAAGAAGACTCCACACAAACAGTTGCGATCAATGGTGCCTCAAGTGTTCAGGAAGTCGCCTCTGCCTTGAATTCACTTAAAGTTGCCCCGCGCGATATTATTGCCATATTCCAGGCATTAAAAGAAGCTGGTGCTCTGGTAGCAGAACTGGTGATAATGTAAAAGAAAAATGTAAGAGAGAAAGAAATTAGAGTCATGGAACTTAAAATTACAAATGAAGGAAAGCACATAAGCAAGACTCCGGAGATAAACGAAAGGTTTTCGCCGGATCAGAAAGCAAAACTTGCAAAGGCATCGAGGGATTTCGAAAGTCTGCTTACCTCAATGATGTTAAAAAGCATGACAAAGAATACCACTGGTATGTTTGGTGAAGAAAACCTTGGTGGTGATGTTTTTCAGTCGATGTTCGAAAACGAGATATCGTCGATGATCTCAAAGACCAAGACACTGGGTGTTGCCGAACAGCTTTATAAGAAAATAACAGGAGAGGATCTTCCTTCAGATGTAATGAAAAATGTAGTTTCAAAGCTTGAAAAAGATCCGCTTTTTAAGGCAATTAATGAAGTCAATAATGATGAGAATGATTCAGCTGAGCAAATAGAAGAAGAAGTAAAACCGGTAGAGACAAAAGTTAACGACAATCATCCGGCAATAGAGCCTGGAAAGAGATCGATGCACAGGTTAAATAAATTTGAGCATATAATTAATGAAGCCTCAAAAAGCTATGGGGTGGATAAGAATATTATAAAATCGGTAATACTGGCCGAGTCAGCCGGCAATGAAAAGGCGCATTCGGCGGCAAAGGCAAAAGGGCTTATGCAGCTAATGGATTCGACTGCCAGGTCAATGGGAGTAAACAATATCTGGGATCCCAAAGAAAATATTTTCGGCGGGACTAAATATTTGGCAGGTTTGCTTCGACAATATAATGGGAATCTTAAGCTTGCTTTGGCAGCTTACAATGCAGGGCCCGGAAATGTCGACAGATATAACGGTGTACCTCCTTTCAGTGAGACAAAAAGCTATATCTCACGTGTTATGGGGTACTTAAATCATCTTAACGGTTAAAAACAGACTAAAAGATAAACAGATTAATAGATAAACAGATTAAAAGATAAAAAAACTAAAAGATAAACAGACTTACAGAAATGGAAATAAAGGATTTACTGGAAAATCTGGAGACTCAGAAGAAAAATCTTGCTTCGCTGCTGAATTCAGCAATTCAGAAGCAGAAAGCAATGATTGAATCGAACTATGAGAGTCTGGAGAGTTCTATTTGGGCCGAAGAGAGGGCAATTGCCCTGATACAGAGTTCAGAGAAGAGCCGGATTAAAATACTTACTGAACTTTATTCCCGTTATTCAGTGAAATATGATTCTCCAAAGCTGGCTGAATTTGTTGAAAAAACCAAAGCTCATGTTGAAAAGAAAAGTTTAGGTAAAATACTGGCTTCGGAAAAGGAAATGAAGAGCTTAATTAAGCAGGTTACAGCAATAAATCAGCAGAACAGGTATCTGATCGAAAGCTCGCGTGCATTTATAAAAGAAACTATTTCATCGCTAATCAATGCAAATAAAACTTTATTGGATAAAAGAGTATAAGCTATGGGTATCTCAAGAGTTTTTGACATAGCAAGCCGCAGTCTGGGTGTTTATCAGCGTGCACTTGATGCTACTTCGCACAATATTGCGAATGCCAGTAACCCTGATTTTACGCGTACCAAAGTACTTCTGAGCACAGAAAGGCCAGAACCTATTGCAGGCGGTGAATGGGGTACAGGTGTAAAGCTCCAGGATATTCTCAGAGTAAGAATGAGTCTGCTTGATTCGCAGACAAGGCTATACAATTCCAAGTATGCAGATGCCAACAAAAGAAGTCTGGTCTTATCCCAGGTTGAAACTTTCTTATCAGAACCTTCAGACCAGGGATTATCGAAGCTGATCAATTCATTTTTCAGTTCATGGGATGAACTGGCCTCCACGCCCAACTCAATCCCGTTAAGGAATAATGTCACTCAGTCAGCTCAAAAGCTTACAACCAAGATTCAGAGTGTATATGAAGGGCTTAACCAGACGAAAAACGATCTTCGCCTTGAGTTAAGCGACAAAGTATCTGAACTTAACAACAACTTAAAAGAGATACAGAGCCTTAACAGGCAGATATTTGAAGCCAGAACCTCAGGCCAGTCGGTAAATGATCTTCTGGATAAAAGAGATAAAACTATTGATGACTTAAGCAAGCAGGCAAACCTTTCTATATCCTTTGATGATAAAGGGAATGCAAATATTTCGATCGGCGGAGTATTTGCTGTAGACGGTTTTACCTCTACAGAGTTCAAACCGCTTGTTCAGGATGGGCAGCTGCAGCTTACCACACAGGACGGCAGTGCAAAGGCAATGTTAAACGGGGGTGAGATATATGCTATTACAGATATGTACTCTAACACAGTTAACTCCTATCAGAGCAAATTAGACACAATAGCAACCAAGATAATGACCTCTGTAAATGAGCTGCACAGGCAAGGTTATGATTTAAATGCAAACAGTACGACGACCACACCGAACGGGGAAGATTTCTTTGTAAGCTACGGCAGCGGAGTCTTAAAGATCAATCCCAAGATTGCTGGTGATCCGGACGCTAATATTGCAGCAGATCCGGGCAAAATTGCCGTTTCGGCTAAAAACCAGTCGGGCAATGGTGATATAGCAATTAAAATTGCCCAGCTCTCCGGCAGCAAAATGCTTAATGGTCAGAGCATAGGTGAGTTTTATTCATCACTTGTAAGCTCAATTGGAACAGAAAAACAGCTGAACGATCAGAACTCTGATTCAAACCAGCTTGTTTTAGATCAGCTTGGAGTTCAGAAATCCTCATTTTCAGGGGTTTCAGTAGATGAGGAAATGACAAACATAATCAGGTATCAGAGGTCATATGACGCCTCGGCAAAGATCATAAAAATTGCTGATGAAATGCTGCAAACATTAATTAATATGGTGTAAAGATGAGAATTACTGATTCAATACTTGCCTCAAATTTTGTTACATCGCTAAATAAGTCAAAAGTTGCGATCAACACGCTGCAGACACAGATCTACTCAGGCAGTACGATCAACAAGCCATCAGATTCGCCGAGCGGTATGGCGAGGGTACTGCGTCTGGAAGACCAGATTGCTAATGCTGATACTTTTGTAAAAAACATTGACAACAGTTCTGCTTTTCTTCAGACTACAATCGATACTATGGAGTCAATGATGGATGAAACACAGAACGTAGTGGTTATGTTTTCAGAAATCAACAATCCTACGACTGTTACAAGCTATTCGACATATGCCGATAAACTGGATCTTACGATAAAGGCGATGGTAGATATGGCTAACACGGAATATGACGGCAAGTATCTTTTCGGCGGAACAGATTTTTCTAAAAAGCCATTTGATTTCAGTACTTCGACGGTTATAAATCCATCGACAGGGCAGATGACGACGCCTGTTATGCAGAGTGTTGACACCTCTGGGGTGCAGAATGTAAGGATAAGTACAAATGTAACTCAGAAGATCAATACGTCAGGCAATGAACTATTTGGTACATTGCCAAACAGCAGCAATGTACCGCCTGATGCTCCTGATGTAAGCAAAGGTGATATATTTAATACACTGATCCGTGTAAGAGATGATCTGAGAAGCGGGAAGAAGCCTGCTGATGCTGATGTTCAGTTAGTCAAGGATTTCAATCAGAAGATATTAGGCAAAATATCCTCTGCCGGAGAGACAATGAACAGGCTTAACGACACGCGTGACTTACTTGAAGGACAGCAGGGAGAATTAAAGAATCTGCTTTCGAAGGAAAAAGACACTGATGTAGCCAAAGCGGTAATTGATCTGCAGAATCAGCAGTATTTTCTTGAGATGTCATATAAAATGTCGTCAATGATCCTTCCTAAATCTTTACTGGATTATCTCTGATGCTGAAAAAATTAGGCGGTATAAATGGTCTGGTGCTGGGATTGGTATCAATCTTCGGTGCATATCTGTTTGAAGGCGGTTCGGCAAAGGCTTTGTTTTTAGTCCCTCCGATAGTAGTTGTTTTTGGCGGGACATTTGCGGC